>JAYTAY010000236.1:0-1530 GCA_043737255.1 Luteimonas sp. | reverse complement strand
CGCAATCCCGCGGCGGCGATGGCGTTGATCGAACGATTGCGATAGTTGCGGGTGATCGCAAAGCAAAGGGGGTTCTGTAGGAAGGAAGTCCCCGTGGGACAAAAATCCTGGCTCGCGGAAACACCCCTGACCTTGCGGTCGCGTGCCGCCAGCGGATTCACTCGTACATCAGGCAGGCGCATTCGTATGCCACATCCGTCCCAGCCTGCGATCCAGCGCCACGATGACGCTACCCGCCACTGCGAACAACACCATCATGCCGATGATATTCCGCCCTGCCGTGGTCGCGCCGAGCACATCGACATCGACAAATGGATACGGGTACCAGTGCAGCCACGCGCCATGGATCAAGACCCAGACGACGTACGCCAACGGAAACAGCAACCAGCGAGGCACGTCGCTCCAGCGCAGTGCGCCATGCGCCACGCCCAGCACCCACCATGCCAGATACAGCACGGGCACCGCGTAGTGCAAGGCAGCGTCGGCCCACCATTGCGCCCCCTGCGGATTCCATAGATGACGCAGGATCGTGATGTAGATGCCACAGACGATGGCGATATACACAGCGACACCAGCACGCACTCGCGGCCTTGCGAAGAAGCTTCCTGCGGGTGCGGCTGGCCCGAACACGGCGACTCCCGTCGTCAATGCCACCAGCAGGTTGCCAACAATGGTGAAGTAGCTGAAGAAACGCAGCGTGGCCTGCGCCGGCCCGATCGTATCCATGTTGATCCGCACGATGAGCACGTACTGCAGCAGCAAGGCCATCACCGCCACGGCCAGCGTCAACGCCGCCAGCCAGCGGTAATGTCCATGACGCGTGCCCTGCGTTTGCATCGCCAGACCCTCGTTGGTGCCAGTCGAGATCATGTCAGGGATTGGTCCATGCAGAACACCCGACCTCTGCCTTGATAATGCCCCCATGCCGATGACCCAAACCAACAAGGCCCAACTGCAAATCCATTTCTGCGTGGTGTTGTGGGGCTTCACAGCCATCCTCGGCAAGCTGATCACCCTGCCCGCCTTGCCGCTGGTGTGGTGGCGCATGTTGATCGTCGTGGTCGCGCTGGCGCTGATCCCGCGCGTCTGGCGTGGATTGCGCGTGATGCCGTTGAAACTGGCGTTGTCTTATTGCGGTATCGGCGTGTTGGTGGCGTTGCATTGGCTTACCTTTTACGGCTCGATCAAATTATCGAACGCTTCCGTCGGCGCCACCTGCATCGCGCTGGCTACTGTGTTCACCGCGCTGGTGGAGCCGTGGCTGGCGCGCACGCGATTCTCGAAACGCGAACTTGCGTTGGGCATCGCCGTATTGCCGGGCGTGGCGCTGGTGGTAGGCGGCGTGCCGCAAGGCATGCGAATCGGCATCGTGGTCGGCGCCATCTCGGCCCTGTTTGTCGCATTGTTCGGCTCGCTCAACAAGCGACTGGTCGCGCATGGCGATCCACTGACCGTGACCGCACTGGAGCTGGGCGCAGGCACGCTGGCGCTGACCCTGCTTGCGCCGGCGATGCCTTTCGTGTTCCCGGA
>JAYTAY010000235.1:0-3891 GCA_043737255.1 Luteimonas sp. | reverse complement strand
CGCGTGCCGAATACCGCTTGCAGTTGCGCGAGGACAACGCCGATTTGCGCCTCACCCAAATCGGCCGTGACCTGGATCTTGTCGACGACCTGCGCTGGTCATTGTTTGACCGCAAGCGTGAGGCGATCGCGGTTGAAACCGAACGCCTGCGTTGCCATTGGGCCTCACCCAACAACGCACTCGGCCGCGAACTTGAAGCGGCGACCGGTGTCGCGGTCTCACGCGAAACCAACGCATTGGACCTGCTCAAGCGTCCTGAACTCGATTACGCGAAGTTGATGACGGTGCCATCGCTCGGCCCAGCGTCCAGCGATGCGAAAGTCGCCGAGCAAGTCGAGATCAGCGTCAAGTATTCCGGCTACCTCGATCGCCAGCGCGAGGAAATCGAACGCCAGCAACGCCACGAAGACGCGCCGATCGCGGACGATTTCGATTACGCCATCGTGCGCGGCCTGTCCGCCGAAGTGCAGCAGAAACTGCAGCGCGTGCGCCCGCAAACCGTCGGCCAGGCGCAACGCATTCCCGGCATGACCCCGGCGGCGATTTCACTGTTGCTGGTGCACCTGACCCGTGCACGCCGCTCAAAGGTGGCTTGACGCTGCCTTTGTCCGTGTAGAGCGGAGCTTGCTCCGCCGCTTTCCCGGCAAGGCCCCTGTGGAGCAAGCTCCGCTCTACAAATGCCTATCGCGATGCATTCCGCTTCCGTAGTACCTATCCGCGCATTAGGCTGACGCCATGAAAACAATCAAACGCGTTTCGATGCTTTCAGCCGTGCTGTTGCTGGCAGCGTGCCAGCGCGATGCCGCGTCCGTGTCCACAACTGCCGATCCGGCTGCGCGGTCGTCCAGTCCCAGCATCATCACCAACTGGCCGTTGCCCTCCAGCCCCGGCGCTGCGCAACCCGACCTCATCGTCACCCCGGATGGCCGCCTGCTGCTCAGCTGGATCAGCGCGCAGCCCGGCCGCCGTCATGCGTTGCAGTTCGCCGCCTACACAGATACTTGGCAATCGGCGCCCAAGACCATCGCGGTCGGGCAGTCGCTGTTCGTCAATTGGGCCGACACGCCGCATCTCGCGGCGACGGCCGACGGCGCGCTGTGGGTGCACTGGCTGCAGAAATCCGCCGACAAGCCGTACGCCTACGACGTGATGCTCAGCCGCTCGATCAACCAAGGCCTGAACTGGAGTGGGCCGGTCATGGCGCACGACGATGGCACGACGACCGAGCATGGCTTCGTCTCGATGTGGCCGGCGTCGCGCGACACGCTGGGCATCGCGTGGCTGGACGGCCGCAATACCGGCGGCGGCGAACACATGGCTGCAGGGTCGGGCGGCGCGATGACATTGCGCGCGGCGACGTTCAACTCGCTGCTGCAGCGGACCAGCGACGCCGAGCTCGATGCGTCGACCTGCGATTGTTGCCAGACCGATGCGGTGATGACCGCCAAAGGCGCATTGGTGGTGTACCGCGATCGCACTCCCCAGGAGATCCGCGACATCTACACCACGCGGCTTGATGGCACGGTATGGTCCGCGCCGAAACCCGTGCATGTCGATAACTGGACGATGCCCGCATGTCCGGTCAACGGCCCGTCGATAGCGGCGCAGGACAACACGGCCTATGTGGCCTGGTACACGGCGGCCAACAACACACCGACACTGCGCATCGCGCGTTCGATGGATGCAGGCGACACGTTCGCCGCGCCCGTGGAATTGGCGCGCGGCAACGATGTGCAGGGCCGGGTTGATGTCGCCTTCGACGGCGAGCAGGTGTGGGTTGCATGGCTGAGTGAATCGGCCAGTGGGCAAGCGTTGTGGCTGGCACGTTACAGCGCGGACCTGTCGCGTCAGCTGGAACGCATTGAAGTCGCGAAGCTGCAGGGCCGCGGCCGCGGCACCGGATTTCCGCAACTCGCGCTGCGCAATGGCGCCGCGTGGCTGGTGTGGACCGAAGTGCTCAACAAGGAGCCACATTTGCGCGGTGCGCGCGTCGCGCGATATTAGGGTGGGCCGTGGCCCACCTTACGACAAGTCTCTTGTCAGATATTTGGCCGTGCGACTCTTGCGCGATGCCGCCACTTTCGCTGGCGTGCCCGTCGCGACCACGTAGCCGCCTTCGTCACCAGCGCCCGGCCCCATGTCGATGATCCAGTCGCTGGCCGCGGCCACGCGCATGTCGTGCTCGACCACGATCACGGTGTTGCCCGCATCGACCAATCCTTCGAGTTGTGTCATTAACTTGTCGACATCGGCTGGATGCAGGCCGGTAGTGGGCTCATCCAGCACGTACACGGTGTCTCGCCGTTGCGCGCGCTGCAATTCGGACGCCAGTTTGATGCGTTGCGCCTCGCCCCCGGAAAGTTCGGTTGCCGGTTGTCCCAGCCGCAGGTAACCGAGGCCAACTTCGCGCAGCACCTGCAGAGACCGCAGCACCGGCGCATCGTCGGCAAAGAATTCCGATGCCGCGTCCACGGTCATGCCAAGCACGTCGGCAATGTTTTTGTCGCGGTAGTTGATCTCCAATGTCTTGGCGTTGTAACGCGCGCCATGACAGGTCGGACACGGCGCGTACACGCTGGGCATGAACAGCAACTCCACGCAGACGAAGCCTCCGCCCTCGCAGGTTTCGCAGCGGCCCTTGGCGACATTGAACGAGAAGCGCCCGGCGTCGTAACGGCGCGCCTTCGCGGTCTTGGTCGCGGCGAACAATTTGCGCACATGGTCGAACAGGCCGGTGTAAGTCGCGAGGTTGGAGCGCGGCGTGCGCCCGATGGGTTTCTGGTCGACGCGCACCAGACGTTTGACGTGCTCCAGGCCGTCGATGATGTGGCCACCGCGCGTCGTCGGCGTCGCGCGTTCCAGTGGATCGAGTTCCTCGCCGTCGTCCGGCACGTCATGGCCCAAGTGTTCGGCCAGCAGTTCTACCAGCGCGTGGCTGACCAGACTCGATTTGCCGGAACCCGAGACGCCGGTGACGGTGGTGAACACGCCGAGCGGAAATTCCGCGCTGACGCCGCGCAGGTTGTTGCGGGTTACGTCCGCCAGACGCAGCCAACCGGTCGGCGCGCGCGGCGTGCGCGATGGCAGCTTTGGGTCGCCAAACAAATAACGACGCGTTTCCGAAGATGCGATTGCTTCAAGCCCTGCCGGTGGACCGCTGTACAGCACGCAGCCGCCGCGCTCGCCCGCGGCAGGGCCGACATCGACAATCCAGTCCGCATGGCGGATCACATCGACCTCGTGTTCCACCACGAACAAAGAATTGCCTGCCCCCTTGAGTTGATCGAGCGCGAGCAGCAATGCCTGTGTATCGGCGGGATGCAGCCCGGCGGACGGTTCGTCGAGCACGTACACCACGCCAAACAGGTGCGAGCGGATCTGCGTACCCAGCCGCAATCGTTGCAGTTCGCCAGGCGACAGCGTCGGCGTGCTGCGTTCAAGGGTGAGATAACCGAGGCCAAGCGCCACCAGGATTTCGATGCGCGCCAACAGGTCCTCGGTGATGCGCTGCGCCACCATCGCCTGCTCGGGATGTTCCCTTGCGTGCTTTGCACTCCCGGACGCAACGCCTTGCGCGGCCGGACGCAGCAATTCGGCGACGCGTTTCAATGGCAGCCGCGACAGTTCGCCGATGTCGAGTCCGGCGAACGTCACCGACAACGCTTCGCGCTTCAGCCGCTTGCCATCGCAGTTAGGGCATGCGGTGCTGAGCAGATACTGCGATACGCGCTTCTTGATCAGTGGGCTCTGCGTGGTGGCGAACGCGTGCATCACGTAACGGCGGGCGCTGGTGAAAGTGCCTTGGTAGCTCGGTTCCTGCTTGCGCTTGAGCGCACGTCGCGTCTCTGCGGCAGTGAAGCCCGCATACACCGGCACCACCGGCTGCTCGTC
>JAYTAY010000234.1:0-3892 GCA_043737255.1 Luteimonas sp. | reverse complement strand
ACCTGCTGGAACGAAGGCTGCGCCTGCAGCCGTTGCCTCAGGCGATCCCTATCCCATACACGCCTTATCCGGAGACCCACCATGCAATTGAAATTACTTGCGGCCGCGTTGATCGCCGCCGCCAGCCTGACTGCTTGTGCCATGAACGACACGCGCTCCAACATGGGCATGAAATCCGACAGCATGATGTCCAACCCGATGGTCGGCGGCGCCATGATGTCTTCCAGCAAGGACATCATCGACAACGCCGTGAACTCGAAGGACCACACCACGCTGGTCGCTGCGATCAAGGCTGCGGGCCTGGTAGATACCTTGAAGGGCCCCGGTCCGTTCACCGTGTTCGCACCCACCAACGCCGCGTTCAATGCATTGCCCGCCGGCACCGTCGACATGCTGCTGCAGCCCGACATGAAAGGTCATCTGGCTTCAGTGCTGACCTACCACGTGGTGCCGGGCAAGCTGGACGCCGCTGCGCTGACGGCGCAGATCAAGGCGGGCGGCGGCAAGGCGATGCTGACCACCGTGCAGGGTGAAACGCTGACGGCAATGGCCGCTGGCGGCGGTATTTCGATCACCGACGCCAAGGGCAACAAGGCGATGGTGACGACCGCCAACGTTTACCAGAGCAACGGCGTGATCCATGTCGTCGACAAGGTATTGATGTCGTCGAAATGATGCGACCTGTTGCAACACTTTTTTACTGACGAGGAAACCCAATGAAGATCACGATACTTTCTGTTGCACTGATTTCGGCCATGGCGATGAGCGCATGCGCCAAGGACGAACCCGCTGTCGACACCGCCGCTGCCGACACCGCGGCCATGGAAGCGGAACCCGCTGCCGACGCGATGGAGCCGATGCCGGCCGAAACGATGCCGGCCACCGAAAATCCGATGGTGGGCGGCGCGGCGATGATGGCCGACATGAATATCATCGATAACGCGATGAAATCGAAGGACCATACGACGCTCGTCGCGGCCGTCACGGCTGCCGGTCTGGTAGACACGCTGAAAGGCGCGGGTCCGTTCACTGTGTTCGCACCAACCAATGCCGCGTTCGATGCACTGCCGGCCGGCACCGTCGACGGCTTGATGAAGCCCGACATGAAGGCCGACCTGAGCAAGGTGCTGACCTACCACGTGGTCCCGGGCAACCTCGATGCCGCCGCATTGGTGGCGCAGATCCAGGCCGGCGGCGGCAAGGCGATGCTGACCACCGTGCAGGGCGGGCAACTCACCGCCACGCTCGATGGCAACAGCGTGAAGATCACCGATGGCAAGGGCAATGTCGCCACCGTGACCACCGCCGACGTGCGCCAGAGCAACGGCGTGATCCACGTAGTCGACAAGGTGTTGATGCCTTCCTGATCGAGTGACTGACCGAAATCGAAGCGCACTCGTCGTCGCTTCGATCTCCAGAGGGGCGGCTTCGGCCGCCCTGTTTTGTTGGAGGGCTGCATTGCGCGCTTTCAGCAAGCGCCCAAACAATTTTGCAGGAGCGCGCCATATGCGCGATCAGGCGTTACCGCTAAAGCCCATCGCGCCCTTGGGGCGCTCCTACAAACCACCCAGCAACGGATACGGATTGATCGCTGCGGCTTTCCACCACCGCTTTTCCGGACCGAGCACTGAAATCGCGAAATGCAAGTGCGGTGCAGCCGGATCGGCGTTGCCGGTGTAGCCGACGTAGCCGATCACCTCGCCCTGCCTGATCGCCTTCTTCTCGACGATGCCCGGCGCATACCGCTGCAGGTGTGCGTAGTAGTAGACATAGCGGCCGCTCGGCTCAAACTGATACAGCGACAATCCGCCCTGCTTGCTGTCGAACAGTTTCTCGACGCTGCCATCGGCCACCGCGATCACCGGTGTTCCTTCGGCGGCCATGATGTCGATCGCATCGTGTATGCGATCGGCGCCGCGCGCGTCAGTAAACGTGTCGGTGAGCTGGTTCACCGTAATGCCTGATACCGGCACGATCAGTTGATTGAGGCTGACGGCTGCTCTGGGAAATCGTGTGGCCGGTTGCGTGGTACTTGGTGGCAACGGCAACGCCGCGATTGGTGGACTCGCCACGGGTGCATCAGCACCAGTGCCTGTTGTCGATGCCGGCGGTGTTGGTTCGACGGTCACCGCTGGCCCTACATGCGCAGGACGATCGCGCACGGCAATGAAATAGAGCAGGTTGGCGCCGACCAGTGCGCCTATCAGGAAAATCAGGATGTTCTTCAGCATGATGTCTGCTCCGGAGCGTGCCGCGGGAATACTGTCCCGCGACACACATCGTAACTACCGACTGACATCCGCCGGATTATTCCTGCAGCACGGCCGGTGTACCGGGCGATACCGCTTTCGCCAGCATGTCCGCGGTCCAGTTGGTCAGGCGGATGCAGCCGTGCGATTCCGATTTGGAGATCCGCGACGGTTCCGGCGTGCCGTGGATGCCGTAGTGCTCCTTTGACAGATCGACCCAAACCGTGCCAACCGGATTGTTGGGACCGGCCGGAATCCTGGCCTTGGAGTGCGCCGGATTGGCATCCCAGAACAACTTCGGGTTGTAGTGGAAAACCGGATTTTTCGCGACGCCGGTAACTTTCCAGTCGCCGATCGGCAGCGGATCATTCTTGCTGCCGGTGGAGGCCGGGAACTGCGCGAACACGGTGCCGGCCGCATCGGCCAGCGACACGGTCAGATCAGACTTGTCGACGACGACCTTGGCGGCCTTTGCAGGCGCCGCGATGTCCATCACGTTCGGCACCATGAGTTCGGTGCCGGCCTGGCTCAGGTCCTTGCCCGGATTCAGTTTTTTCAGCAGTGCGGGACTGGCGTGGAATTTCTCGCCCAGCGCCTCTCCCACCGACGTGTAGCCCAACGCCGATAACTTCGACTTCGCCATCATGTCGGCGGGAATCGCGTTGAACGGTCCGGCGACATCGTCGGCCGTCAGCGTGTAACTGACGATCGCCGCGCCGCCCGCGTTGAGCGCTGCCCACGTCTCGGCATCGAGTTCGCCGGTGTCCGTCATGCTTTTGCTGCGCTGGAAACCGGCAATCGCCTTGCGCGTGTTGGAGCCGCCGGCGCCATCAATTTCACCAGGCGAGAAATGTGCGCGATCCAGCAGGACCTGCGCACGCAGCAGACTGTCCATGGCGATGCCGGCCTTTTCACTGACATCCACTGCCGCCGGCATTGGCGGTGGTGGCGGCGTGACGGCGTCGGTCTGTGGCGCGGCCATGCCCTCGGTGGCTGCGGGCATGTCCGTTGCAGGCATGGTGGATGTCGGCGTCGTGGCCATCGGTGCCGTTGCCATCGATGTCCCGGCAGCTGGCGCGGCCTGCGCCTGTTGTGCGGGCGGCGTCGTCGCCTCTGCGCGCGCGGAAGGATCCGATTGCGCACACGCGGTGGCGGCGGTAACGCTCAACAGCGCGACGCTGATCCATTGGCTCAATGTGTTCTTCTTCACGATGTCATCCGGTTGATTTCCCCGGATGCTGCGTGAGCGAGTTTGGCTGCAGCGTGAAGGCAATGGATGTAACTGAACGAATTGTGTCAACCGAACATCGCCGACCGGCTTTTTGTCCCACGGGGACTTCTCTTTGGTCGTAGGAGCGCCACATGGGCGCGATGGCGTTACCGAGAGAGCATCGCGCCCATGGGGCGCTCCTGCAGAGGAAAGTCTCCAAGGACCGATTACCCGCGTCGGTGGTTACACCTTTGCTGCGAGTTGCCGCAGCGCCCTTTCGAACGTCTCGACCGGTTGCCCGCCCTGGATCAGATGCGTGTCGTTGAAGATCACCGACGGTACCGCGGTGATGCCCTGCCCCGCGTAGAACTGTTGCTGCTTGCGCACCTCGTCGGCGTATTCGTCCGACGCCAGAATCCCGCGCGCACGCACG
>JAYTAY010000233.1:0-1533 GCA_043737255.1 Luteimonas sp. | reverse complement strand
CCTCATCGCGCCCAGGTGCGCTCCTACAAAAATCATACGGAACTGTCATGTCGCTGACCCAACGCTACGCCGACACCCTCGACGAGATTCGCGCACAGGGCCTCTTCAAGGCCGAACGCATCATCACCGGACCGCAGTCCGCGGAAATTACGCTGGCTGATGGCCGCACGGTGTTGAACTTCTGCGCCAACAATTATCTCGGTCTTGCCGATCATCCCGACATCATCGCTACGGCAAAAGATGCGCTCGACACGCACGGCTTCGGCATGGCGTCGGTGCGCTTCATCTGTGGCACGCAGGACCTGCACAAGCAACTGGAAACAACCATCGCCAAGTTCTTTGGCACCGAGGATACGATCCTCTATGCGGCCTGCTTCGACGCAAACGGGGGCCTGTACGAACCGTTGCTCGGCGAGGGTGACGCGATCATCAGCGATGCACTGAACCACGCATCGATCATCGACGGCGTGCGCCTGTGCAAGGCCAAGCGCTTCCGCTACGCCAACTGCGACATGGCCGACTTGGAGAAACAGCTGCAGGCTGCCGATGCGGCGGGTGCGCGCACCAAGCTGATCAGCACCGACGGTGTGTTCTCGATGGACGGCTTCATCGCGCCGCTTGATGAGATCACCGCGCTGGCGAATAAATACGGTGCGTTGGTGCATATCGACGAATGCCATGCGACCGGATTGCTGGGTGGCAATGGTCGCGGCTCGGCCGAGGTGAAAGGCGTGATGGACAGGATCGATATCTTCACCGGCACGCTCGGCAAAGCGATGGGCGGCGCGCTTGGCGGTTTCACCACTGCCAAGAATGAGGTCATTGAGCTGCTGCGGCAGCGCTCGCGCCCGTATCTGTTTTCCAACTCGCTGCCACCGCATGTGGTGGCTGCTGGCATCAAGGCGTTCGAGATGCTGTCGTCGGCGGGCGCATTGCGGGAGCAACTCGCCGACAACACACGCTATTTCCGCGAGCAGATGACGAACGCCGGGTTCGACATCAAACCCGGCACGCATCCGATCAGCCCGGTGATGCTGTACGACGCCCCGCTCGCACAGAAATTCGCCACGCGGCTACTGGAGGAAGGCATCTATGCGATTGGCTTCTTCTTCCCGGTCGTGCCGCAGGGCCAGGCACGCATCCGCACGCAGATCAGTGCCGCGCATACGCGTGAGCACCTGGATCGTGCCATTGCCGCCTTCATCAAGATCGGACGCGAACTCGGTGTGGTGAAAACCTGATATGCGGGCGCTGGTCTTCGAGCAATTCGGCGGCCCGGAAGTGCTGCACGTGCGCGAGCTGCCCGATCCGGTTCCCGCAACCGACGAAGTGCTGGTGCGTACGCGCGCGATCGGCCTGAATTTCGCCGATATCTATCGTCGCCAAGGTCACTACCATCCGGCGGGAGATCCGCCATGGATCGCCGGCTACGAAGCTGCGGGCGAAGTGGTGAGCGCAACGGCCTCATCGGGATTCGTGTGTGGCGATCGCGTCGCCTTTGCCGACAGTCCGTTTTCCAACGCCGAATTAGTC
>JAYTAY010000232.1:0-8975 GCA_043737255.1 Luteimonas sp. | reverse complement strand
GGTGATTACTTCCTCGAAGGCGTTGGCCGGTAACGCAGGCTCAGCGTGTAGTTGCGGCGTGGCTGGTTGAAGAATGCGGCCGTTTCGTACTGGCGATCGAATACGTTGGCAACGTTCGCCTGCACGGTCCAGTCGTTGTTGAAGGCGTAGCCGATGCGCAGGTCGGTGGTGGAGTAGCCAGGCAGGCGGGTGCGGTTGCCGAGGTCGTCGAAACGCTTACCTGACGCATTGACGCTGCCACCGGCACTGAACGCGCCGAAGCTGCGATCCACGTCGACGCGCGCACTGCGCTGTGGACGACGCGGCAACAGTTTTCCGCGATTGAACCCATCACTCTCGTTGCGCGTATTCAGCCAGGTCGCGTTGCCGTTGAGGTTCCACCCGGCGAGCGTGATGCCGACGGTCGCCTCCGCCCCGCGGATTTGCGCGCGCGCGACATTGGCTGGCAGGAACGTCATCGAATCGAAGGTGATCAAGTCGTCTGCGCGCGTGCGATAAGCAGCGAGCGACCAGTCGATATTGTCGTGCGTGCCACGCAATGCGAGTTCGGCACTGCGCGAGGTTTCCGGACGCAGCGTCGGATTACTGAAGCCCGGGAAGTACAGATCGTTGAAGGTCGGTGCGCGATACGCCGTGCCGTAGCTCGCGATGAGCTTCAGCGTCTGGTTGAGATCCACGCCCCAGCGCAGGCTGCCGGTGGTTTCGCCGCCGAACTGACTGTTGTCGTCGCGACGCAGGCTGGCCTGCAGGCTGTGCGCGTTGAAAGTCTGCTGCCACTGGCCAAACACGGCGCGGTTGATGCGCTGCGTCTCATCGAATTGCACACGACCATCGACCGCATCGCGCTGCCAGTCGAAGCCGACGCTGTAGAGACCGCCGCCTGCGCCGATGTCGGCCTGCAGCGAGGCGAGATCGCGATGCGTGTCGAAACGGCTGACGAACCGGCCATCCTTGTAGTCATCGCTTTCATCGACGCTGCGCGCCACATCCAGCGTCAACGCCACGCGTTTGCTCGGTGCATAGCGCAGGCGCGCGCCGACGGCTTGCTGCACCACGTCGGCCTGGTTGCTGAAACCGCCGTCGTATTCGTTGCTGCCTTCGGCACGCAGGACGCGCGCCTCGGCATCCCACGCATCGTTGAAACGGTAGCCGCCCTGCAGCGACAGCGAGTCGTTGCGGTAGCCATCCTCATCGGGCTCATCGGTGAAGCAGCCGACGAACAAGGCGCCACTGCCGCGACAGGCGTTGATGCCGTCGGTTTCCTCGTGCGCGGCCGTCACCGAATACCAACCGCTGCCGGTCTTGCCGGCGACACCGGCGCTGCCGCGACGCATGCCGAAACTGCCGACGCCCGCACTGAAATGAGGCGAGAACGCGCCTTCGGGACGGCGAGTGAAAATCTGGATGACGCCGCCCAGTGCCTCGGACCCGTACAGGCTGGAAAATGGCCCCCGCGCGATCTCGATGCGTTCGATCTGGTCGACCGGAATATCCTGGAATGCTGCCAGTCCTGCGGTGGCCGAACCGATACGGATGCCGTCGATCAGCACCAGCACCTGCGAACCACTGGCGCCGCGCACGAACACCGAACTCTGCTTGCCGGGGCCGCCGTTGTTGGCGATGGCGATGCCGGGCATACCGCGCAACAACTCCGGCAATGACGCCGGTTGCAGGCGGTCGATCTGTTCGCGGTCGATGACCGTCACGGACGCGAGGGTTTCGTCTTCGGCCTGCGCGGTGCGCGTGGCGGTCACGACGATCTTGTCGAGTTGGGTTGGATTGGTGTCTTGCGCCGCCGCTTGTGCGCATGCGAGGAACAACGCGGTCGTCAGCACGCGACGTGATGAAATCATTGCATCGGATTGCATGGAACACTCCTTGAGCCGCGCCTGCCCGCGCGGTGTTGCATGGATAGGGACAGGCGGAGGAGTGAAAAAAGCGGAGGCACGCGGGCGCGCGACCACACGACATCGCCCTCCGCATGTCAGGTCAACCCGTGGCCGGTCTCCGGGCTCGCGAGCGAAGACTGCTGTCCTGGAGACTGCTGTCTTCCGGTTCGACGCCTTCCCATGCGATGCACAGTGGCTGTGTGTCGAACGTTTGCTCGCCTACCGTTGCGGGGGCAGCTCCGGGATTGCCTTCGTTGTGGAAGACGCACCGGATTCCCGTTTCAACCGCCGGTCAAACCGACGGTCACCTCAGGCAGGGCGCAGTCTAGCGGCGTTACTGGGGTGGCGATAGTGCGCAGGGTTGGTGCTGTACTCGTCATTCCCGCGAAAGCGGAAGCGCTTCACAACAGCAACGCTGGTCAACCCAGTGCCATTGCTTCATGGCTCAAGTCGCTAGGGTCCCGCCTTCGCGGGAATGACGAGAAAAAAGCTTGTATGGATGCCGCATAATTTCGCGCTCACGATCAATCAGTTGCAATGACATGACTTCCGATCCAACCGATACCGATCCCGCAACACCTGCCGCGATCTTCAGCACCATCGAAGCCCGCATCCTCGGTTGTTTGGTGGAAAAAGAAGCCACTACGCCAGATGCCTATCCGTTGACGCTCAACAGCCTGGTCGTGGCGTGCAACCAGAAAACCTCGCGCGATCCGTTGATGACATTGAATCCTGGCGATGTCGAACACGCGCTGCGGCAGATGGAAGTGCGCGGCCTGGTGCGGTCGCAGTATTCGGCGCGTACCGGCCGTTATTCGCATCGCATGGAAGCCGTGCTCAATCTTACCAAGCAGCAAACGGCGTTGATCGCGTTGCTGATGTTGCGCGGTCCGCAGACGTTGCACGAGTTGTTGTCGCGCAGCGAGCGCTGGGTCAAGTTCGAAGGGATCGACGACGTGCAGCACGCGCTGGAACGGTTGTCGGAACGCGATGGGCCGTTTGCCATCAAGCTGCCGCGTGGCGGCGGTCAACGCGAGGATCGTTATGCGCATCTGCTGTCCGGCGCGCCTGCTATTGCGGATATGTTCGCAACATCCCCGCGAGCCGCTCCGGTCGCCTACAGCGCGCTGGTGGATCGCATCGATGCGCTTGAGGCGCGGATTTCGGCACTCGAAGCAAGGTTGGCAGATAGGCTCTGAGCTTGTTGCAGGTGCGAATTTATTCGCACGCTTTTTCGGTCGATCAAGAGCCTGCGAATAAATTCGCACCTACAAAACACTGGCGGCTTTAGGGATTTACGGCTGTTCAGGCTCAGGCCTTGCGAAACACCAGATGCCCGCTCTCGGCTTCGACATGAATCGTATCGCCCGCCACGAACTCACCAGAAAGTATTTTCGTCGCCAATAAATTCTCCAGCTGCTGCTGAATCGCGCGCTTCAACGGGCGCGCACCGTAGACCGGGTCAAAGCCGATGTTGCCGAGCAGCACCAACGCCGACTCGTCGAGCTCCAGTTTGATCTGGCGCTCTGCCAGACGCTTCTGCAGGTATTGCGTCTGATAGCGCGCGATCTCGCGGATCTGCGCCTTGTCGAGCGGATGGAACACGACGATTTCGTCAAGGCGGTTGATGAATTCCGGACGGAAATGCCCCTGCACCACCGCCATCACGCCGGCCTTCATCTGCGTGTAGGCCTCGGGTGAATCCTCGTCATTGCTGCTGTTGGCTGAAATCTCCTGGATCACGTGCGAACCGAGGTTTGAGGTCATCACGATCACGGTGTTGCGGAAATCCACCGTGCGGCCCTGGCCATCAGTCAGGCGGCCGTCGTCGAGTACCTGCAACAGGATGTTGAACACATCCGGATGCGCCTTCTCCACTTCGTCCAGCAGGATCACGCTGTACGGGCGGCGGCGCACCGCCTCGGTGAGATAGCCGCCTTCCTCATAACCGACATAGCCCGGCGGCGCGCCGATCAATCGCGCGACGGAATGCTTCTCCATGAACTCACTCATGTCGATGCGCACCATCGCTTCCTCGGTGTCGAACAGGAATCCGGCAAGCGCCTTGCACAACTCGGTCTTGCCGACGCCGGTCGGGCCGAGAAAGAGGAAGGAACCGTTCGGGCGATCCGGATCGGACAGGCCCGCACGCGAACGACGGATCGCATCGCTGACCGCTTTGACCGCTTCGTCCTGGCCGACCACGCGCGCATGCAACGCGTTTTCCATCTTCAGCAGTTTCTCGCGCTCGCCTTCGAGCATCTTCGACACCGGAATGCCGGTCCAGCGCGCCACGACTTCGGCGATTTCCTCGGCAGTGACGCGGTCCTGCAGCAGGGTGAAGCCCTTGGTTTCGGCTTCTGCGGCTTTCAACTGCGCTTCGAGTGATGGCAACTCGCCATACTGGATCTCGCTCATGCGCGCGTAATCCTGCTGGCGTTGCGCGGCTTCGAGTTCGAGCTTGGCGGCTTCGATCTGCTCCTTGAGTCTGGTCGCGGCGTGCAGCGTTGCCTTCTCGGCTTTCCATACTTCATCGAGATCGTTGAACGCGCGCTCGAGGACGACGATCTCGCTTTCCAGATCGGCGAGACGCTGTTTCGATTCCGCGTCCTTTTCCTTCTTCAAGGCCTCGCGCTGGATCTTGAGCTGGATCAGGCGACGTTCCTTGCGATCCATTTCTTCCGGTTTGGAGTCGATCTCCATGCGGATGCGCGATGCAGCCTCGTCCATCAGGTCGATGGCCTTGTCCGGTAATTGCCGGTCGGCGATGTAGCGATGCGACAGCGTGGCGGCGGCGACGATGGCCGGATCGGTGATCTCGACGCCATGATGCACTGCGTAGCGTTCTTTCAGGCCGCGCAGGATCGCGATGGTGTCCTCCACGCTGGGTTCGCCGACGAAGACTTTCTGGAACCGCCTTTCCAGCGCGGCATCCTTCTCGACATATTTGCGGTATTCGTCCAGCGTGGTCGCACCGACGCAGTGCAATTCGCCGCGCGCGAGTGCGGGCTTGAGCATGTTGCCGGCATCCATCGAGCCCTCGGCCTTGCCCGCGCCGACCATGGTGTGCAGTTCATCGATGAAAAGAATGACCTGGCCTTCGTTCTTCGACAGGTCGCTCAACACCGCTTTCAGCCGCTCCTCGAATTCGCCACGGAATTTCGCACCGGCGATCAACGCGCCCATGTCCAGTGACAGCACGCGCTTGCCTTTCAGCCCTTCGGGTACTTCGCCGTTGATGATGCGCTGCGCCAGGCCTTCGACGATCGCGGTCTTGCCGACGCCAGGCTCGCCGATCAGCACCGGGTTGTTCTTGGTGCGGCGTTGCAAGACTTGAATCGTCCGACGAATCTCCTCGTCGCGTCCGATCACCGGATCGAGTTTTCCGGATTCGGCGCGTGCGGTCAGGTCGATGGTGTATTTCTCCAGCGCCTGGCGCTGCTCTTCTGCGTTTTCGGATTGCACGCTGTCGCCCCCACGGAGTTTGTCGATGGCCGCTTCGAGTGCGGCTTTGTTCGCACCGGCTGCTTTCAATGCGCGGCCGACATCGCCGCTGTCGTCGAGTGCGGCCAGCACGAACAGCTCGCTGGCGATGTACGCATCGCCACGTTGCTGCGCCAGCTTGTCGGTGACATTGAGCAGGCGGCCGAGGTCGTTGCCGAGCGAGACATTGCCGGCCTGCCCCGTCACTTTGGGAAGTTTTTCGAGCATCTCACCGAGGCGTTCGCGCAACAACGGCACGTTGACGCCGGCCTGCGCCAGCAACGGACGCGTGCTGCCGCCTTGCTGCTCGAGCAGCGCGACCAGCAGGTGCGACGGTTCGATCAGATTGTGGTCGCGTCCGACCGCAAGCGATTGCGCATCGCTGAGGGCCTGCTGGAAACGCGAGGTGAGTTTGTCCATGCGCATGAGAGAGCTCCACAAAATCCGGCGGCTGGCCCGCGATGCCGATGAGATGCGGGTCGATCACGAATGAATCAAGCAATCCTGCTCTTCTAGGAGCGCACCCGGGCGCGATGGCTTTACCGGTAACGCCTCGTGGCGCGCAAGTGCGCTCCTACAAGGGGCTGGTCGAGTCTGCCAGCACATCCAACGTCGCCAGCTGCTGCAACTGCACCAGGGTTTCCGCCAACGTGAAGGAAACGCTATTGGCGCCGGCTGCGGAAAGTTGCTCGCGGTTCTTGGCGATGCCCTCCGGCAGCAAACTGTAGCGGCCGACCACGATGCGCAGTTGCGGGAAGCGTGCGCGCACGCGCTTGCACAGGTACTTGGTGTGCGCCAGCCCGCCGGGCGGTACCGAGGCGATGCACAGGATCGCGGGCGCTTCCTGTTCGACGAGCGCGATTACATCAGACGCCATCGACGCAGCGGTCGCGGCCGACCAGGTGTAGCGCTGCGGATCGATCAGTTCGCGCAACATCGCCACCGCAACCTCGTCGCTGACGTCGCGCGCGGGAACCACCAGCACCCGGGTGGGCGTAGCCACCTGCGTGTCGGCAACATCGATACCTGCAGCGTCGCCAGCATTTTCTTTTTTGTTGTCGCTACCGATGTCGCCATTGCGCGATTGGCGGCCCAGGCCCTCTACGATCTCGCGGCTGGCCACCGCCAGTTCCTGCTGCGCGCGGGCATCGAGCTTGGCGTTTCGATGATCGTGGCGTGCCAACGCAAGCGTAGGCACGATGACGTCGTCATAGACCTGCACCAGAGTGCCCTCGCCGAGTTGTTCCTCCGCAAACTCCGCGGCTTCGTCCTCATCCTTCGCCAACAACCGCTGGTAGAAACGATACGGCGGTGACAGCGCAGGGCGATCACCCAGCAACGTGTCGAGGAATTTCAGGAACGGCACGTGCTTGCCCAGCACCACCAGGCACACCGTCAGCGGCGACGCCAGCACCAGGCCCACCGGACCCCAAAGCCAGGTCCAGAACGCCACCGCCACCAGCAGCGCAGCCTGCGATACACCGATGCCGCGGCCGTACAACACCGGTTCGATCAACATGTTGGTGATCAGTTCCAGCACCCCGAACAACCCGATCACCAGCAACGCCGTCGACCAGTCGCGCGAGATCAGCAGGCTCAGCGCGATCGGCAGCATCGCCGCCAGCCACGGGCCGAGATACGGGATGTAGCGCAGCAGCGCGGCGAAGAATCCCCACAACGGCGCATACGGCACCCCGATCGCCCACAGCCCGAGCATCACCGCCACGCCATAGCCGACATTGATCAGCAACTGCATCAACAGATACCGGCTGATGCGTTCGCCGGCGTCCTCCAGCGCGCGCGTGGTGTCGGCCAACTGCGCCTGGCCGATCAGCGAAATCACCCGGTCGCGCAGATCCTCGCGCTTGATCAGCATGAAGATCACCAGCACCAACACCAGGCCAAAGTTGGCCAGTGGCGACAGCAGCGGGCCGGCCACCGTCCACAATTGCGACAACCGGAACGGGCCGTAGTCATCGATGATGCGGACCGGTTGCGCTTGCCTGACTTCCGCCTCGACCGGTGGCAACGGCGTCGTACCGGGACGCTCCAGCTGCCGGGTTATCCGTTCCGACACCGCCTGCATCTTGTCGATCATGCCGTCGCGGCCGCGCGACCTCAGCCCATCGATCTTGGCGTTGATGTTCTGTTCGTAACGCGGGTAGGAGTCGAGCAGGCTGCTGATCTGCTGGGTGACCGCGAACGCGGCGCCCACCACGGCGCCAAGCGCCAGCACCGTCACCAGCACCACCGCCGGCACGCGCGGCAATCCGCGTCGCTGCAACAGGTTCACCAGCGGCGCCAGCAGGAACGTCAGCAGGATGGCCAGCGCCACCGGGATCACGACGACTTTCGCCAGGAACAGGAACGTCAGCACCAGCGCGACCCCGAACAGGATCGGCATCGAGCGCGTCAACGCGGGGGGCGAATCGACCAAGACAGCCTCGATGTGGTTTTCCGGGGCAGGCCGGACATGCGGTGTTATCAGGCAGCGCGCGTCAATTCAGGGTGACAACGGCATCGATGGGTGCGCTGCCTGAATGCAGCAACTGCGACGGTATTGCACTCGCAGCGGCGTTTACTTGTTGATGTCCTGTCGGGAGCCGCGGTGTCCTTTGTCGCCGAATTGAAGCAGCGCAAGGTTTTTCGCGTAGCCATGGTTTATCTGGTGGTGGTCTGGATCGCGATCCAGGCAGCATCCATCGCCTTGCCCGCCTTCGATGCGCCGACGTGGGTGCTGCAAGTCGTCATCCTGCTGTTCGCGCTTGGCCTTCCGCTGGCACTGCTGCTGACGTGGGCGCTGGAACTGACACCTGAAGGCATTCAGGTGGCCACCGGGAAGGTCGGCAACAAGCGTATGGCGGGCATCTCCGCCGGATTGCTGGCCCTTGCGCTTGGCTGGTTTTTTCTGGGACAGCCGGCATTGCGCAACCAGGCGATCGCGGGCGAGCGCTCGATCGCGGTGCTGCCGTTCGTGAACATGAGCGGCGACAAGGCCAATGAATACTTTTCCGACGGGCTGGCGGAAACTACCCTGGACATGCTGGCGCAAGTCAAGGACCTGAAGGTTATCGCGCGCACGTCCTCGTTCGCGTTCAAGGGCAAGGCCGCGGACATGCGCGAGATTGGCAAGGCGCTCGATGCCGCGCATTTGCTCGAAGGCAGCGTGCAGCAGGCGGGCGACATGGTGCGCATCACCGTGCAGCTGATCCGCACCAGCGATGGCACACACCTGGGGTCCCAGCGCTACGACCGCAAGCTGGCCGACGTATTCAAGATCCAAGACGAGATTGCAACCGAAGTGGTCAAAGCGTTACAGCTGGCATTGCCGGCGGCCGAGCAGAAGCACCTGTTGCGCAAGCGCACCGACAACGTCGCCGCGGAAGACGAGTACCTCAAGGGCATGGCGCTGCTGCCACAACGCAACAACGCGACGCTGAGCGAAGCCTTGCTGCACTTCGAGCGCGCGATCCAGCTCGACCCGGGCTATGCGCGCGCTTATGCGATGGCCGGCACGGCAACAGGCCTGCTGCGCACCTACGGTGGCGTGAACCAGGAACAGGAACGCAAGCTGGTGCACTACATCGACCGGGCGCTGGAACT
>JAYTAY010000231.1:0-8986 GCA_043737255.1 Luteimonas sp. | reverse complement strand
ACCGACAGTTCATCGTTACGTACCACCTTCACCTCCGCCCCCAACGTCTGCAGGTACTGCACGAGGTTGTAGGTGAAGCTGTCGTAGTTGTCGATCATCAAGAGCATCGGTCAATCCGTTATCAAGAAGACTGCATAAATCTTGTCGGAATATGTGACATACCCAGTGTTGAAAGACTCCACTTCCTCAGCAGCCGGGGCTGCGGCGGCGGGTGCATACCGAGATCCAGTGACTGTAATTCGATCAAGGGTTTCTTCGTCAGCATCCCACTCGTAGCTCGATGGCCAATCGCCTTCACGGATTCCGTAGTCGAATTGCGGTGCCACATCAGACACGCTGTACAAACCAGCAAGTCGGACGCCGTACGAACGGGCGATAGTCTCGGCTTTTTCGCGAGTCGATGCGATGGTTTTCTCCCTCAGCTTCTTGTTGAGCAACGGTTCGTCGCTCAACTCTGTCTTGACCCCCGACACCTGGATTTCCTGCGATGTAACGAGTGTGGCCAGGAACTGTTCCAACTTCGCCTGATCCGTGAATCGCGCGGACAGCTTGCGAGTCACCGCGATCCCTTCAAATACCTGCTTACGCAGGTCCTGGTCGTAGCGCTGCCGAGGCGCGATATTCAGTGACGTTGCAACGATATCGCTGGCCGAAACAGAAGCAGCTCGTAGTTTGGCCAGAACGTCCTTGACGTTTGACTCCACTTTCATGCGCGCGGCATCGGCCTTGGGATCGATCACTTCAAAATTGATTTCTATCTTGAATCGATCGGGGATGGCCCGCGCCTGTGCGTCTCCGTACACCAGGATGTGCCGAGTCGAAGGCAGAGCATTGACCTGCGCCAGCGACGAGCCGGACACCGAGAGTAATGCCACAAACAGTCCTATCTTGAATTTCATGCCAGACACTCCTTGAGAATTCCTCACAAACCTCTGGCCGCCTCAGCCACCGCCCGAAACAACGCCCTGCCCTTGCTCATCGTCTCCTCCCATTCCTTCTCGGGATCGGAGTCGTAAACGATGCCGGCGCCTGCCTGCACATGCAGGCGGCCGTCCTGGATGACGGCGGTGCGGATGGCGATGGCGGTGTCGGCGTCGCCGTGCCAGCCGATGTAACCGACCGCGCCGGAATAGACGTTGCGCTTGATCGGTTCCAGTTCGCGGATCACTTCCAGCGCGCGGATCTTGGGCGCGCCGCTGACCGTGCCGGCCGGGAACGTGGCGCGCAGTACATCGGCGTAACTCATGCCGTCCTTCAGCGTGCCGGTGACTTCGCTGACGATGTGCATGACATGGCTGTAGCGTTCGATGACGAACTGCTCGCCGACCTGCACCGTGCCCGCCTCGGCGACGCGGCCGACATCGTTGCGGCCCAGGTCGATCAGCATCAGGTGTTCGGCGCGTTCCTTGGGATCAGCCAGCAATTCGGCTTCGAGTTTGTTGTCCTCGTCAGCCGTCCTGCCGCGCGGCCGTGTGCCGGCGATCGGTCGCACGGTGATGTCGCGTCCCTGCTGTCGCACAAGGATTTCGGGCGACGAACCCACCACCTGCATGCCGCCGACATCGAGAAAATACATGTACGGCGACGGATTCAGCGCACGCAGCGCGCGATACACATCCACCGGGCGCGCGCGGAACGGCACGCTCAGGCGTTGCGACAGCACCACTTGGAAAATATCGCCGGCGCGGATGTAGTCCTTGGATTTCTCGACCGCAGCGATGAATCCTTCGCGGGTGAAGCCGGAGACGAAGTCGGCTTCGTCCAGGCCCTGCGGATCGAGCGTTTCCGGATACCCCGCGCCCGCATGCCGCAGCCGATGCGAGAGTTCATCGAGCCGGCGATTGGCGCGCGCCCACGCTTGCGGCTCGCGCGGATCGGCGTGCACGATCAGATACAAACGGCCCTTGAGGTTGTCGAAGACCGCGAGCTCTTCCGACAGCATCAACAGGATGTCAGGCGTGCCTAGTTCGTCCGGCTTGTCGCCACCGGCAAGGCGCGGTTCGATGTAACCGATGCACTCGAAACCGAACCAGCCGACCAGCCCGCCGGTGAAGCCCGGCAAGCCGTCGAGTTTCGGCACCGAATGTGCGACGCGCAGCGCTTCGACTTCCGCGAACGGATCCGCGACCTCGCGCGTCTCCACCAGTTCGCCATGCTCGGTGACGAACAGCGTGTGCCCGGCGAACGCATACACGCGCCTGGCCGGCAGGCCGATGATCGAATAACGACCGAAGCGTTCGCCGCCCTCGACCGACTCGAACAGATACGTGTGCGGTCCGTCGGCGAGTTTGAGATAGACCGACAACGGCGTGTCAAGGTCCGACAGCACCTCGCGGACCACGGGGATGCGGGTGTAGCCGTCAGCGGCGTGTTGCTGGAACAGTTCGTGCGGGATCACGCGACATTACCTTCGGGGACGAGGGGACAGGAACGACGACAGCCAAGGGCCACCATCGCCAACCCACGTCGGCCGGAAGGGAATGCAGGTTGGTCGCGAACATCATGGAAACACTGTAACGATTTCTCCACACGCGCGCGACGACTCTTGTAGGGCGCCCCATGGGCGCGATGGGCCTTACCGGTGTAGCTTCACCGCGCCCATGGAGCGCTCCGACGGCAAAAGCGAAGTCCCCGTGGGACAGGAAATCGTCAGACGGGTACGGGCATGGGGCCGGAAGGATCCGCTGTCTCAAATGCAGATAACCGATTGCCGGGAGCACCGAGCAACGGACACCCCACCGGCAAATGCATGCGCACACGGCGCGGGACGCAGTCGATGCGGAAATGCGTGGACTCGACCGGTTCGCCGTCCAGGTTCAAGGTCAGCGGTTCCCGCACATCGATCGCAACCCAGTGCAGCTGTTGTCGTACCGCCACCCGATCCAGCGCCGCCTCTTTGCCTTCGGTGAGCAACGTGGCGATGGTTGCACCGACTTCGCCGTCCAGTTCCGGCACGATGGTGCAATCAAGCACGCCGTCATCGATGAGCGCATCGGGACACAACGCCTGCCCGCCGCCGGCCTGTTTGCCATTGCCGATGCCGAGCGCGATGAAAGCGCCTTCCCACACGAAGTCATCGCCGGTGATGCGCGCCTGGATCGGATCGATGCGACCGAGTTTGCTCATGCCGGTGATCAGGTAGGCCAGGCCGCCAAGCATTTTCTTCAGGCCTTCGTGGGTCTCGACGGTGACTTGCGTACCGAATCCGCCGCTGGCGAGATTCGCAGCCCAATGCAGTTCGTCGTTTGCGGCGAGCTTGAGCAGATCGATTGGCTGCGCGGCATTGGCATGGATCAACGCGAACGCCTCGATGGCGGGCACGGGGATGTGCGCGGCGCTGGCGAAGTCGTTGGCAGTGCCCAGTGGAATCACGCCGATGCTCGGCAAGGCATCGCTGTCTTCGTCGCGCTGCGCGAGTGCCGCGACGACTTCGCTCAAGCTGCCATCGCCGCCGGCGGCGATGATGGTATGGACACCGTCCTCGATCGCTTCGCTGACGTAGCGTTCGGTATCGCCGCTTTCCCAGGTCACGCGCACGCTGAGGCCGATGCCGCGGTCACGCATCGTCTTGATGGCGTCGCGCAAGGGCTCATCGCCGCCGCATTTTCCGTTGAGGATCAGCCGCCATCGTAATTGTGGGGTTTGGTACATGGCGGAAGGCTATCAGCGCCGCAGGAAATTGTGGTGAAGCATCCACATCGCAGGGCGGGTCCTGACCCGCCACCGTTGCTGCATCCACGGCAAAAGCCGCGGGTCAGGACCCACACCCCACGACATCAACGCCCCGCCGCGTCCACCGCGTCGCGCATGCGCCGGATCACATCGGCGTAATCGGACTGGCTGAAAATTGCCGAACCCGCAACGAACGTATCCGCGCCCGCCGCCGCGATCTCGCCGATGTTGTCGGGTTTGACGCCGCCATCGATCTCGAGTCGGATCTTCCTGCCACTGCGCTCGATGCGTTCACGCACACGGCGCAATTTGTCGAGTGCGGAGGGAATGAAACTCTGCCCACCGAAGCCCGGATTGACCGACATCAGCAGCACCAGATCGAGTTCATCGAGCACGTAGTCGAGCACATCGAGCGGCGTCGCCGGATTCAACACCAGACCTGCCTGGCAACCGTGCGACTTGATCAGCTGCACCGTGCGATGCACGTGTGCACTCGCCTCGGGATGGAAGCTGATCACCGACGCGCCAGCCTTGGCGAAATCGGGAACAAGACGATCCACCGGCTCGACCATCAGGTGCACGTCGATCGGCGCGGTCACGCCGTGCTTGCGGAGCGCCTCGCATACCAGCGGGCCAATGGTCAGGTTGGGAACGTAGTGGTTGTCCATCACGTCGAAGTGCACCCAGTCCGCGCCGGCGGCGAGCACGTTGTCCACTTCTTCGCCAAGTTTGGCGAAGTTGGCGGACAGGATGGAGGGGGCGATGACGCATGGGGACATGGGCTGCGATCCGTCTGTGGATGCCGCGCGGCCCGGCATCGTCCCGGTCGATTCTAACCGCTGGCCACGCCGTGTTCAGGATGAAAACGTCACCCGTCGGCGCGTTCGATGCACACCAGGGTGAATCTGAAACCGCAGCCCGCTTAGTCAAACGTGTGACGAGCCTGCAATGCGTGGCCGTCCGCTCTATTTTTTGTGTCCATCCACGGACCACCCTTCAAGGAACATTCCCGAGAAATCATCGATTTCCGCCTCAAGTCTCGCGATTGCATTGTTAGCCGCGACTGCAGCGCCCGCTTTTGCATAGGTCTCAGCCAGCTGGACCGGCCTGTATGTCGGCGGCCACGTCGGCAACGTGCTCGCGCCCAACGGCGGCAGCCAAGCCAATTCGCCGCTGGTGAGTGCGGGTTGCAAGGACGACACCGGCGGCGCCGATTGGGGCGTGCGTCTGGGTTACGACTGGCAATCCGGCAAGATGGTGTACGGCGTGGTCGCGCAAACGCGTTCACCGCTAGTGGTGATGACGACAATGCCACCGGTTACCAGGCCGGTCTCGGTTTCGAGCGCAAGATCGGCGACAACTTCTCGGTCGGCCTCGACTATCTGTACTCCACTCTGAAAGACGAAGGTGCGCGTGTGCGCACCTCGCGTGGCACCGGCCCGGCCACCAACGCGTTCGTGCTGGTCAACCCCAATGGCACCGACTTCCGTCGTGGTGATGACGACTTTGATTTCAACAACTTTCGCCTGACAGCCAGTTATCGCGTTTGATTTGAGCGAAGCGGCTCTGCTGCCTTGATAAATCACCACCCGGCTGTCCCAGCGGCAATGTTGTTGGGAAGTCGGGTGTTTTTTTGTAGAGTTTTAACGCCTGAATCAAGCCGAGCCGCGAAGCGGCTTCGGCTTGAATGAATTGTTAGCCGTGCTCACTTGATGCCACTGGCGAGGAGAAGTACGAGAAGCACAATGGGCACTGCGATAATCAAACCCGCTAGAGCTGCAGAGCCGAGAGCTCGCCATGCAGAAAACACTTGCACTTGGCCTAGGGCTTTACAAAAAATCACCACACCCCAAATTGCAGCGATCAATTCGATCGCTAGAAACCCAAAATAGGTCACAGGGCGGGCCGCAATGCTTGGTGCGGAACTGGTGAACAAATCTTTACCAAAGATAAGTAGCTCCGGCACCCATAACAACAACGCCCAAATTACGGGCACAGATGACCAAGCAAGAGCGGCTCTAATATTGGCCATATCGCTTACGCCACCAAGCCATTTTCCCGTGATCTTCAACAGGTAGCCGAAGATATAAAGGCCGGCGATGCCGCTGAGGACACCTACAACAATAGCGAACGCGAAAATACCGGGGAGGCTGAAAGAGTCGCCGAGGCTTTTTGTACTAGCCTTGTCAAGTGTTTGCGAGATACCCGACAAGATCGCCAGAGGGATGACCATGAAAGTCGGATCCCGGTTCACGATGGCTTGGATCGTTTCGCGAGGTTTTAACCACATAGAGAACCAAGGGTTTGCCTGGTTTGCTATTTCCGTCATTTGCGATGAACTCTCCTGCACCGCTAACGCCTATTAACTTCCACGTTTCTTGCGCAACGTCTTAATGCGGTCGTATGCAGTGTTGATTTCGCGCGCCTTTACGTCGGCCTGCTTGCGCAATTCGTCGGCGACATCGACCAGTTTGTCGGGGTGGTATTGGCTGATCAGTCGACGATACGCCAGGTCGATATCCGCATCACTGGCATCCTCGGTCAGGCCCAGCACGCCATACGGATTGTCGCGACGCCGCAGCTTGAACCAGTCGGTGTCGAAAGCATGTCCGATCAGCAGGCCGACCAGCGCGCCGAGCAACGGGTTGACCCGCAGCAAGGCGGCGCCTGCGAAGAAGCCAAGTAGTTTTCCGTACCAGCGGTTCATGGGGCGAGTGTACCTGTGGCGGTTGTGTGGGAACGATGGGAGCGCGAGTTGGTGGCAGATCGCCGGTAGATTCGCCTTTTGCTCGTCATTCCCGCGAAGGCGGAAACCCAGTGACTTTGTTCTTGATGTTTAGTACTGAATGTTTGTCCAGTTCAGGAGCTAACGTCGCTGGGTTCCAGCCTTCGCGGGAATGACGGCAAAAACATCGCTTCTTTCTGATCACTTGCTGCCAATGGCTGCTGATTCCTGCTCCCGGCTTTCGGTTCAGGCTTACCGGCCCCGGCTTACACTACCCCGCCCTGATCCGACCCAAGTCGCATGGCCACCACCCTGCTGCAATCCAACCTGCCCGGCCTGACGTTTCGCCATCGCGGCAAGGTGCGCGATGTGTTTGACCTCGGCGACGGCACGCTGTTGATGGTGGCGACTGATCGCTTGAGCGCATTCGACGTGGTGCTGCCCGATCCGATTCCCGGCAAGGGCGAGATGCTGTGCCAGATCAGCAACTTCTGGTTCGACAAGACCGCGCACATCATGCCCAACCACTTGACTGGCATTGAGGTCGCCTCGGTGTTGCCCGCGGGCGTGGATGCTGCGTTGTATGCCAGGCGCGCGGTGGTGACGAAGAAATTGAAACCGGTTCCCGTCGAAGCAATCGCGCGTGGCTATGTCATTGGCAGCGGCTGGAAGGATTACCAGCGCACCGGGCGCATCAGCGGCATCGACTTGCCGGATGGATTACAACAGGCCGAGCAATTGCCGCAGCCGATTTTCACGCCCTCGACGAAGGCCGCAGTGGGCGATCACGACGAGAACATCGACTTCGACACCATGGTCGCAACCGTCGGCGCCGATCTTGCCGAACAGGTGCGCGACGCGACGTTGCGGATTTACCAATATGCCGCCGACTACGCGGCGCAGCGTGGCATCGTGCTGGCCGACACCAAGTTCGAGTTCGGCACCGATGCCGATGGCCGCCTGTATGTGATGGATGAAATGCTGACCCCGGATTCATCGCGTTACTGGCCGGCGGATCAATATCGAGTCGGCATCAGTCCACCAAGCTATGACAAGCAGTTCGTGCGCGACTATCTGGAAACGCAGAACTGGGACAAGGCAGCGCCTGGGCCGAAACTGCCCATCGAAGTGATCGAACGCACGCGTGCGAAATATGCTGAAGCGTTGCAACGGCTTGCAGGAATCTCTGTGGATTGAGGCATTCACCCATCATCAACACGCCCGCCACTCGTACACATCGTCGTTGGATTTGTAGAGCGGCGCTTGCTCCGCTGCCCTTGCACCTGAAACAGCAGCGGAGCAAGCTCCGCTGCACTAGTGCCACTGCACGGGATACCGCTGATGAACGCCATACACGAAACGACGGAACGCCCCATCGACCGCTGGTTCGCGAGTTACTCCGAACACCATCAGAACGATACCAACCAGTGGATCCACGTGTTTGCCGTGCCGGCGATCCTGTGGAGTGTCATCGCGTTGTTGTGGTGCATTCCTACCCTGGGCACGTTGTTTCGTCCGGGCTTGTGGGCTGGCCTGGCGATGTTCCTCGCATGGATGTTCTATTACCGCGCATCGCGGCCGCTCGGCTACGGCATGCTCGCACTGCTTGTCTTGCTGGCGTGGTTGACGCGCTGGCTGTACGACGTACTTGGCGCGCAGCAATTGCTGTATCTGGCCATCGGCGTGTTCGTGATGGCGTGGATCGCGCAATTCGTCGGCCACAAGATCGAGGGCAGGAAGCCGAGCTTTTTGACTGACCTCACCTATTTGCTGATCGGGCCGGCTTGGGTGTTGGCGAAGTTGTATCGCAGGTTTAGTTGGCGGTACTAGTTGTTCCGGTGGACGCGCAGCTGGGTTGGCGTTATCAACCGAGCGCTTTCGTGAGGTACACGCTGCTGGGTTGATGGAGCCAACCCAGCCTACTCATGCCGTCATTCAAATTTTGTGCATCAATTACAAACTTCCTTCTCAAACCATCCGCTAAGCCTTCGTGCCCATCCGCGACCTCCTCCTAGTTCTCCTGATCTGCCTCGCCTGGTCCGGCAACTTCCTGACCTCTGCATTCGCGTTGCAGGAAATCCCGCCGCTGCTGTTCACCGCGATCCGCCTGTCCATGCTGGCGATCCTCCTTGCCGCATTCGTCAAGCGGCCGGCGCGCGGGCAGTGGCCATTGCTGATCGCCGTTGCGTTGTGCGTCGGCGTGCTGCATTTCGGTCTGAGTTTCTGGGCCCTGCATCTGGCCGGTGATCTGTCGTCGCCGGCCATCGTCATGCAGAGCTACGTGCCGATGGCTGCAGTATTGGCATGGTGGTTCCTGGGCGAACGGTTCGGCTGGCGCACCGGTTTTGCCATCGCGCTGAGTTTTGCCGGGGTGCTGGTGCTCGGTTTTGATCCGCTGGTGCTGGATCGTCCGGTGTCGCTGGTGTTGATGCTGGTGTCCGCATTGTTCCTGGCCATCGGCACCGTGCTGATGCGGCGGCTGACCGGGTTGAACATGGTCAGCCAGCAAGGCTGGACCGCGATCTTCAGCGTGCTGCCTTTACTTGCGTTGAGTGCACTGCTGGAGCCAGACAGTTTCGCGGCATTGCG
>JAYTAY010000230.1:0-1545 GCA_043737255.1 Luteimonas sp. | reverse complement strand
GGACAACCTGCTCAAACCGGAGAACCGCAGCAAGCTGATCAGCCTGTTGAACTACCACATCGTGCCCGAACGCCTGGATGACAAGGAACTGGAGGCGCGGATGCTTGCCGGCCACGGCAGCTTCAGCATGCAGACGGTCGACGGCCTGCCTCTCAAGGCAACCGTCAGCAACGGCAAGGCGATGGTGTTTGATGTGCAGGGAAACATGGCGCAGATCAGTGTGGCCAACGTCCTTCAAACCAACGGCGTCATGCATGTGATCGACAGCGTGATGATGCCAGCGGCGAAGAAAACCCGGTGACGCACTGCTCGGCTTGGCGCCGCTCTCTTCGGGTCTCCTAACAGGAGCGATTGATTGGCCTGTAAGTCATCGAGACGGCGGCCAGCCCATTTCGTGCGCGCACTCTAAGCAAGCATGAACCTCATCCCGCCATACGCTGGATGAGCCACCACACCGCCAAGCCGGCAATCAGCAGGGACACGATCGGCATGACGATTCGCGCATACCAACGCTGGTGTCTCACCGCAAACAACACTGGCATGACAATCGCCACCACCAGCAGCTGCCCGAGTTCGACGCCGATATTGAAACTGAGCAATGCCGTCAGGCGGGCACTGTCTGGCAGACCCAGTTCCCCCAGCGCGCCTGCAAACCCGAATCCGTGGATGAGGCCAAATCCAAAGCCCACCATCCACAAGCGTTGGGTGACGACCGGGCGGAGGTTGTTCAAGGCAGCCAGCAGGACACTGCCCGCGATCGCCGCCTCGATCCAGCGCGACGCGGGCGTGACCCAGTCCAGCGCCGCCAGGACCAAAGTGATCGAGTGCGCCAAGGTGAACGCAGTCACCACCCCGATCACATGCAGCAAACCCGGCCGCAGGCGCGGGAGCGGCTGCCATTGCCGGCCGACCCGGATCAAGGCCGCCGGAAGCAGCAGCGAGATCAGGAACGCCAGATGGTCGTAGCCAATCAGGATGTGGTGGATGCCCTCGCGCAGGTAGTCGAAAAAAGGTTGTCCCTGGTGCAGCGAAAGCTGCAACGTGGTCGCATCGGCGCGGGCAATGCCGGTGGTGACTGTGTCACCGCGCCGCATCGTGACCAGGGCGCGATGTTGCGGATCCTGCTCGAAGAACAGGTTGTAGCGAATGCTCAGTGTGTCGTCCACGAGACAATCGGCGGCGAGCAGCACGGTCGCGTACATGCCGTCGTCGTAGCGTCGAACGCCAAGGCCTGTGGGTCGCAGAGCGCACGCCGCAGACGATGTGGACGCGGACAGATTGGCCAGGACCATCGATTGCACTTGACCGCGAACTGCGGACAGTTCGCCCCATGTGACCACTTCGTCCCGATTGGCATCCAGCGGCAGCGACAACGCCAGATCCCGCAAGGCCAGATCCAGTTCAATCTGCAACCCCCGGCCCTGGTCGTCGACAAGGACATCCACGTGCGACACCGACAGCGTGTGGCTGCGCGCTGGCCACGCCAGTAAAACCAATACGAGCAGCAGCAAAAAACGCGGCGTCATTGCCGGATGCCTGTCAGCG
>JAYTAY010000229.1:0-1546 GCA_043737255.1 Luteimonas sp. | reverse complement strand
ATAGTGACCCAATTCATCTGTAACGAGGTCGAGTTGTGTTTCATACAGTTGCGCGAAGTCTCGCAAACTTAGGTGGGCTGGATCTTTGGATTCACCCGTAAGCTCGTGGCTTTTAAGTAAGCCGGTCGCCGATTCGGTTTGTCGCCGCGTCTTCTTGACGATGGCTCGAAAGCTGTCGGCGATTCTCACCACCGCCGACTCGGTTTCCTTGATCACCGCCTCGACGGCCGCGTCGGTTTTGCCGAGCATCTCCACCGAGGATTGCGAGGCTGTGAACCAGCGGCCCAGCAAGGTATTGGTACTGATGACGATGCGTTGAAACAATTTAGTACGTTTTCGATGCTTCAGATCTTCTAGTTCTTCCATGACTGGTTCCCCTTGTACGTTCGCATCGAGCGGCTAGCCCACCGACGCGCCACTGCGCACGATCTCTTTGGCGATGGCGTCCAGCGGCAAGACCCTGCGCGCGGCGCCCAATTTGATCGCTTCTTTTGGCATACCAAACACCACGCACGATTCTTCATCCTGCGCCACCGTATGTGCACCGGCCTCGAACATTTCCAGAAGGCCCAGCGCGCCATCGGCACCCATGCCGGTCATGATGATGCCCACGGCATTGCGCCCGGCATGTTTTGCCACCGAGCGAAATAGCACATCGACCGAAGGCCGGTGCAGATTGACAGGCGGGCCATCGCGCACGCTGACGTGGTATTGGGCGCCGCTCCGAGCGAGCGACATTTGTTTGCCGCCCGGCGCGATCAGCGCGCGGCCGGGAATGACGTGATCGCCGTGTTGCGCCTCCTTGACCTCGATCTGGCAAACCTGGTTGAGTCGGGCGGCGAAGGCGGTGGTGAATTTTTCCGGCATATGCTGCACCACGACGATGCCGGGGGACACGCGCGGCAACGCCGACAACACCCGCTCGAGCGCCTGCGTGCCGCCGGTCGAGGTGCCGATCGCAACGACGCGATGGGTGGTTTCGCTGAGCGCATCGCTGGCCTGCGCGGGCGCGGCAGAAGGGGCCGTGCCGTAGGTTGCTTTCGCCACGAGATTCTTCACGTTGGCGCGCGCCGCCGCCTTCACCACCTGAAGCAGGTCGGCGGAAGCGTCCTGCAGGAAGTCCTTGATCCCCAACTTGGGCTTGGCGATGATCGCGAAGGCGCCGGCGGCGAGCGCCTGCATGGTCGTTTCGGCACCGCGCGTGGTCAGTGTCGAGCAGATCACCACCGGGGTTGGACGCTCGGCCATGATTAATTTCAGGAACGTGACACCATCCATGCGCGGCATTTCGATATCGAGGACGATCACATCCGGCCATTGCATGCGCATGCGTTGCATGGCGAAAATCGGATCGGCGACGGCGGCAAGGATATGGATGGAACGATCTTTCGACAACACCGCGCTCACCACCTGGCGAACCACCGCGGAATCGTCCACCACCATCACGTTGATGACCGTCATCGCGGCAATCTATCCGCAGACAGCGGCGCGCCGCCTGCCGACACCGGGTTTGTGCAACCACACATCGCCGCTCCACAGGTCGAGC
>JAYTAY010000228.1:0-1548 GCA_043737255.1 Luteimonas sp. | reverse complement strand
GCATTGCCGATCGCAAGCAGCGTCGGCACGAAGACAGCCGTCTCCGGCAAGCGGCGATTGGCCGGCGGCGCTTTTGCATGCCTGGCAATGAAACGCTTGACGATGCGGTCTTCCAGTGAGTGGAAACTGATCACCACCAGTCGCCCGCCGGTCTTCAACCGCGCATGCGCTGCATTGAGGCCGGTTTCGAGATCGGCGAGTTCGCGATTGATGTGGATGCGGATCGCCTGGAAGCTTCGCGTCGCCGGATTGGAACCATCCTTGTTGCGGCCGATGGTCGCCACGACCAGGTCGGCCAGTTCGGCCGTGCGCGTGAGCGGCTGCTGCGCACGCCGCGCGACGATGGCGGTGGCGATGCGGCGGCTCTTCTTTTCCTCGCCATAGGTCCACAACACGTCGGCGATCTCGCGCTCGTCGGCGCGCGTCAACCACTGCGCCGCGCTTTCGCCGCTGTCGGGGTCCATGCGCATGTCGAGCGGGCCGTCCTTGCCGAAGCTGAAACCGCGTTCGGCAACATCGATCTGCGGCGACGACACGCCCAGGTCGAGCAATACGCCATCAAGGCCGTCGGTCGCTGCGTCCCAATGCGCAAGGTCGGTGAAGCTGCCGCGGTGGATCGCAACGCGTGTGTCGCCACCGAACGCCTGTTCGGCCGCGGCAATCGCTTCGGGATCCTTGTCCATCAGCAGCAGTCGACCTCCCGGTCCGAGCCGTTGCAGCACCCCGCGCGCGTGACCACCACGCCCGAAGGTGCCATCGAGATACATTCCATCCGGCACCACCCGCAGCCCGTCCATGACCTGCTCAAACATCACTGGCAGATGCTGCCCTGCCAGAGCCGAACCGGTCAGGTGGGCGGACCGCGCGTCCGCGCCACCGCCGGTCACAACTGCAGATCGAGCAGGTCCTCGCCCAGATCCGCGTCGCCGATGGTCTGGCGGATCTGCGCGAGGTGCGCCTGCTCGCTCCATAACTCGAATTTGTCGCCCATGCCCAGCAGCACGGCCTTCTTCTCGATGCCAACGGCATTGCGATGGGTGGCCGGCACGCTGATGCGTCCGCTGCCATCTGGCTCGACGAAGCTCGCCGCGCCGACCAGCTTCAACTGCAGGTTGCGGTTGACGCTCTTGATCCGCGGCAGCGCATTGACCTGGTCGCGCAAGCGCTCCCAGACCGGCTGCGGGTATAGATAGAGGCAGCCGGACTCGAACGGGCTATAGGTGATGACCAGACGATTGCCGCACTCGCGCGCGACCAAGTCCCGGTAGCTGGTGGGGATCGCCAGCCGGCCCTTGTCATCAATGGTGATAGCGGTCTCGCCCTGGAACATGGCCCCTGCCGGTTGCGCCGTATTTTGGCGGACTTTATCTTGAGAAAACCACGATATCCCCGGTTTTCCCACAAGTTGCCACCTTAGGAGTGCCCCACAGGGTTGTCAACACCTTTGAAGGTCAATTTTCACTAGGCCGGTCAATGACTTGCGACGGACTTGAGACAATTGTTCAAGCTTTATCCACAAGCTGTTGTTTCGTCTCAAATTGTGAGATT
>JAYTAY010000227.1:0-9031 GCA_043737255.1 Luteimonas sp. | reverse complement strand
CGAAGGCGGGAATGACGAACAAAAGCGATCAGCTGTTCCCGAAGCCCAGGGTGGCCCGAGGCCCAACCGACGGAAGCAGGTGTCGTTCGGCATTGATCAAGCCGCGTGCGTCGAGCCATTGCCATGCGCTTTCGGCATCGCACTCGAAATACGCGCGAGCGGAACCGAGACGAAACGTGTATCCCCACGCGTCCATGTCGGCATGGGTGCGATCACGGCCGACACCGGGCAGGGCGTCGCCGAGCAACGCCTGCAGCACGCAGACGGCGTCTTCTTCCTCGATCGAATCGGTCGCGTCGGTGTGGACGGCGATGCGGCGTTCTTGTGGCAGCACGATCAGGTGCGCGGTTTCATGTAGCAACGAATGCACCGGCGTATCGTTGCGTGCGTAGACAGTGCTGGCGATGACACCGGCCTCGGGTTCGCCCCAGTAACTGCCGGGAATCGGGGCGTCATCTTCGACGCGTTGCAGGTGCAGGCCGTAGCGGGCGAGCAACGACGCAACGTCGACGTAGTTGATGTCGCGCAACAACAGCACGTTGCTTTGCGTGGTAGGAGCGGCTTCAGCCGCGAGCGTTTTACAGGTCATGCCAAGAGCTCGCGGCTGAAGCCGCTCCTACGCCCCGAAGGAAGTCGCCTTGGGGGACGAAAAACAGAAATGACAAAATCAGACGCGGTTACGCCGCCGAGGCGCGGCCGTCAGGCAACGCGACGGAAATATCCAGCACATCGTGGTCGCCTTCCTTGACCACGTCGACCTTGACCGCGTCGACATCGATGCTGACGTACTTGCGGATCACTTCCAGCAGTTCGCGGCGCAGCAACGGCAGGTAATCCGGGCCGCCGTGGCTGGAACGCTCCTGCGCGATGATGATGCGCAGGCGGTCCTTGGCGATCGACGCGGTGTTCTTCTTGGTTTTGAGGAAATCAAACAGCCCCATGCCTCAACCCCCGAAGAGCTTGCTGAAGAAGCCCTTCTTCTGGAACTGGGTGAAGCGCATCGGGCGGGTTTCGCCCATCAGTCGCGCGACGGCGTCGTCGTAGGCCTGGCCTGCGGGCGACTCCATGTCGAGGATCACCGGCTCGCCCTTGTTGGATGCGTTGAGCACGTCGCCGGATTCGGGAATCACGCCGATCGTCTTGAGGCCGAGTACTTCCTCGACATCGCCGATCGACAGCATTTCGCCGGCTTCGACGCGTTCAGGGCTGTAACGGGTCAGCAGCAGGTGCTCCTTGACCCGCTCACCGTTCTCGGCGCGGCGCGTCTTGGATGCGAGCAGGCCGAGAATGCGATCGGAATCGCGTACCGAGGACACTTCCGGATTGACCACGACCACCGCCTGGTCCGCGAAATACATGGCCAGGAACGCGCCTTTCTCTATCCCGGCCGGCGAATCGCAGACGATGTAGTCGAAGCCTTCTTCGGCGAGATCATCCAGCACCTTCTGCACGCCTTCCTTGGTCAGTGCATCCTTGTCGCGGGTCTGCGACGCGGCGAGGATGTGCAGGTTGTCGTAGCGCTTGTCCTTGATCAGCGACTGCTTGAGCGAAGCCTCGCCCTGGATGACGTTGACGAAGTCGTAAACCACGCGGCGCTCGCAACCCATGATCAGGTCGAGGTTGCGCAGGCCGACGTCGAAGTCGATCACCGCGACTTTCTTGCCATACCGCGCAAGGCCGCAGGCGAGGCTGGCGCTGGTCGTGGTCTTGCCCACGCCGCCCTTGCCGGATGTGACTACGATGATTTCGGCCAAAACACTTCTCCTGGTGTGCGCTCAGTCGAGCGCGGCAATATGCAATTGTTCGTTGTCGAGCCAGATCTGCACGGATTTGCCGCGCAGCTCCTTCGGAATTTCTTCCAGCACCTTGTAGTGACCGGCGATGGCGACCAGCTCGGCCTGGAATTCGCGACAGAAAATGCGCGCGTTCTCGTTGCCCTGCGCGCCGGCCAATGCGCGACCGCGCAACGCGCCGTAGATGTGGATCGAGCCATCTGCGATGACTTCGGCGCCCGCGCCGACTGCCGTCAGCACGGTCAGGTCGCGGTTTTCCGCGTACACCTGCTGTCCCGAACGCACCGGCGTTTTCTGGATCAGGCCGGGTGCGCCGACGCCGGACGCAGAAGTCGCGACAGTTTTTGCTGAGGCTTTCGTAGGAGCGGCCTCAACCGCGATCTTTTGATTTTGCGGCGAAGAGCTCGCGGCTGAAGCCGCTCCTGCAGAAGACGCGTCGGCGGATTCGTACTGCGCACGAAACTTGGACAGCAGTGGCAACCCGAGCTCCTGCGCCAGCGCATCGTTTTCCGATGTGCCGTAAGCGAGGGCGACCGGAAGCACACCCGCTGCATGCAGACCTTCAAGCAACGCGCGTGCCGTCGTCAGGTCCGGCGTTTTCGCCAGGCCGCCAAAGTCGACGATGACCGCGGCGCGGCCGAAGAGTTTGGGCGCCCGCTGCACACGCTCGCGCATTTCCCCGGTCAATTGCGCGACATCGAGCGTGCGGATCCGCAGGTTGGCGATACCGACCTGGCCGATCTTCAATTCGCCGGCTTGTGCGTAATCAACCTGTGCGCTGGCCACGCGTCAGGTACCCGTCGGCCGCTGTTCGATTGCAACGCGGCGCGGCGCGCTGAGCCAGGGCGCCGGCGGCAATTGCTCGCCGTATGTGTCGTGCACCCATTGATAACTGCACAGTTTCTTCATCAACATCGCCGCGCGGACGCTGTTGCCCTGCATGTTCTGCCCGACTTCGAGGAAACCGAAACTGCCATGGAACAGCAGCGCGGGATCGTTGCCGTGTTCGAGGAACACCTCGCAGGTCAGATGCGGATAACGCAACTCCGCGTAGCTCTGCACGTCGGCGTAGAACGCGCGGCCGAGGCCGCCACCGCGACGGCGGCTGGCCACCACGATGCGGTCTATGTAGAGGAAGTGGGGATAGCGCTCGCAGAACCACAGGAAATTGGCGCTGTCGTGAGCGACAGTCGAACCAAGCCCAATCAGGAAGCCGGCAAGGTTGCCATCGCGCTCGGCGACGCGGAAATAATCGGCGGTGTCGTAGAACTGGCGCAGCTTGGCCGCATCGAGCGGCAGGATGGCGGGACCAGCGGCGTTATTCAGGGCAAGGACGGAATCCAGCTCGTGCTCGCGCACGTCGCGGACAACAATCGACATTCCTGACTCCGTTGCTTGAGGGTGGTCGGTCGTCGTGGCGACCTTCGACGCGGATTATCGCATGGGCCACGCCGCAATCGCGACCGCCAGCATGAGTGGCCCATGACTTTCGGTGCACTCGGCAGGCCCTGCAAACGGCCTAAGATGGGACATGTTCCGTCACCTGACCCACACGCGTTTGCTGCGCTACGCCGGCCTCTCCACCTGGGCTGCCGTCGGTGTGCCACTGGCCTACACATCGCTGGTGTCGTCACCTTCGTTGCCGGGGGAAGAAGCGGTCGGGCTGGTGGCGATGCCCTGGCAAGGGTGGGTGGCGTATGTGGCCTTCGGTATCTGCTACGGCTGGCTGACACGCACGATGGGTGGTCGCCGGATCCGCTCATTCGACTATGTGCTGTTGTTGATCCTGACGGGCACCGCCGTCGCGGTCAGCTACTACAACGCGAGCGGCCTGGGCAGCATGTTGTTGCTGGTGACGGCATGCGTGGTGCCATGGCTGCTGTCGCTGCGCACTGGCGTCGTGTGGCTGGTGTTGAGCCAGTTCGCCATCGTCCCCGTCTTCATGGGGACGTTCGGATTCAGCCTGCTTGAAGGGTTGATCCAGGTCCTCTTGTACATCGGGCTGTCCGGCTTCGTGTTCGTCACCAGCCTGGTCGCCCGACAGCAGGCGCAGGCGCGGGACGATCAACGACGGCTGAACTCCGAGCTGCGCGCGACACGCGCCTTGCTCGCCGAAAGCGCCCGGGTCAACGAACGCACCCGCATCTCGCGCGAATTGCACGATCTGCTCGGTCATCACCTGACGGCATTGAGCTTGAACCTTGAAGTCGCCAGCCATCTGTCGGCAGGCAAGGTGCAGGATCACGTCCGCCAGGCGCAGACCTTGGCCAAGCTTCTGCTGACCGACGTGCGCGAAGCCGTCAGCCATTTGCGCGAGGGCGGTGCCATTGACCTCGGCGCTGCCTTGCGGCCGCTGGCGGAAAACGTCCCCGCGCTGAACATTCAGATGCGCATCGACGAGCCGCTGACACTCGACGATCCCGAACGCGCCCATGTGCTGCTGCGCTGCACCCAGGAAATCATCACCAACGCCGTCCGCCATGCGAATGCCAGCAACCTCTGGATAGACGTCAAGCGCGTCAATGAACGTGTCGAGATCGAGGCGCGCGATGATGGCGACGGCGTGGAGAGGGTCCTTCCCGGCAACGGGTTGCGCGGGATGCGCGAGCGTCTGCAGCAATACGACGGGACGCTGGAAGTCGAATCACGGCTGGGTGGAGGCTTCTGCCTGCGCGCCTGCCTGCCTGCCAATGCCGATGGCGCGACATGCGCCGTGGCCTAACAAGGAGTTGCCGCATGATCCGTGTCTGCCTGGTCGATGACCAAACCCTGGTGCGTCAAGGGATCCGTTCGCTGCTGGCGCTTGCCGAGGGCATTGAGGTGATCGCCGAAGCGTCCGATGGCAAACAAGCGGTCGAACTCATCCCGCAGGTGAATCCGGACGTGGTGCTGATGGACATGCGCATGCCGATGATGTCCGGCCTGGAGGCCCTGCAGGCGATGGCCAAGACCGGCACCCTGCCGCCGACCATCATCCTCACCACCTTCGATGACGACCAATTGGTACTCGCCGGCATCAAGGCCGGCGCACGGGGTTATCTGCTCAAGGACGTGTCGCTGGAGCAGTTGGTCGGCGCGATCGAAACGGTGGCCGCCGGTGGCACGCTGGTGCAGCCTGCGGTGACGCAACGGTTGCTGTCCGGTCTCGAACACATGCGCAACGAGTTCGTCAGCCTGGATCGGCCCGATCCATTGACCGATCGCGAAACCGAAATCCTGCGCCTGATGGCCAGCGGCTTTTCCAACAAGGAAATCGCCAATTCACTGGGCGTGGCCGAAGGTACTATCAAGAACCACGTCTCCAATATCCTATCCAAGCTCGGCGTGCGGGATCGCACCCGGGCCGTGCTCAAGGCGTTTGAGTTGCAGTTGGTCTGAATTCTGGAGCCTCCTCCCGACTTGATCCGTAGATGAGCGGTTGTACTACTTTTGTAGGAGCGCCCCATGGGCGCGATGCAGCGTTACTGTAAAGCCCATCGTGCCCATGGGGCGCTCCTACATGCGGCTTTTTTTGAGCGTGATGCCGACCCACGACTCACATGAATCTGGCCCGTTCACGGCCGGGTTTGTTACGATTGTCCAAATCCCGACCCAGCCGGCCATGGCCAGCCCTGGAGAACCTGAATGACCCGCGTTATCGAATTCCTGATTTCACTGGCGATCGTCGCCGCCCTGTTCCTGATCATCGGCATCGTGCTGCCCTCGCACCGCCACCTGTCCGAAAAGACTGAAACCAACCGCAAGCAGACGATCGTATTCGACACGCTTAACAGCCTGCGTCGTTTCGATGACTGGAATCCGCTGGTGCTCCGCGATCCGCGCATGAAGCTGAAATTGTCCGGTCCGGCGAGCGGTGTCGGCGCGCAGCTGGATTACACCTCCCAGGAAAAGGGCCTCGGTTCGGGAAGTTACAAGATCACCGAAAGCGTGCCCAAAGAGAAGGTCACCTACGCCATCACCAATCCCGACCGCGGCAACGACAAGGTCAGCGTGTTCACATTGCGCCCGACTGGTCGCAACAACCGCAACGTCGAAATCCGTCAGAGTTACGACGTCGATTACGGATGGGACATCCTCGGTCGCTATGCAGGCTTGTATGTGACCCGGTTCATTGGCGATGACATCAAGATGGGCCTGTCACGGCTGACCAACGTGCTGGCCGGTGTCCCCAACATCGATTACGCATTGTCGGGAAGCAACATGTCGGACCTGCAGATTGTTGATATGCCGGCCGAGCATGTGTTGTTCGTCAATTCTGGTTCGATTCCCCGTGACAACTCCGATATCGCGGCTTCGATGAATGCCAACATCGAGTGGATCAAACGCACCATGGAGGCCAATGGCCTGCAAGCGGCAGGTCCATTGCGCATCGTCACCAACGAGCTGGGTCGGGAAACCTATAACTTCGACGTTTCGCAACCGGTCCGTCGCGGCGGCCCTGCGCCCACGGCTGCCGATAGTGAAGATGGTGCGGCGCCGGCTGAACCAATTGTGGCGGCTCCGGTTGCGGCGGGCAGCGATGCACCAATGACGCTCAAGATGCTTGGCCCGGTCGAATATGTGCAGAACCCGGCGCGGCGTACGGCACGGGCTTCCTACGCCGGCTACATCACCGGCCTTGAAGCCGTTCGCAGCGCACTACGCGCGTGGGCATTGACCCAGGGTTTTGAACCGATCAATCGCCCCTACGAGTCCTACAAGTCCGGCGTGGCCGGCGCGTTCGAGGAAACCGGACAGTTCGACGTTTTCTGGGACATCAAGTAAGCGTAGAAGCGTTGTCCTCCGTTTGATTTGCAACACGCCGCGTCTTGACGCGGCGTGTTGCGTTGAGGGTTTCGAAAGTCGCGGTAAAGCAGTGTGGGAGGGGCCTGAGCACCGACGCTGATAGATTGCCAGTGTCGGGGCTGAGGCCCTTCCCACAATCCGCAGTGCACGACGCTTGAAAAATGGTGAACATTTTTAGGTTACACATGCCAACTGCATTCGCCGCTCCCCACCATCCACGCCGCTCCTGGCTTGCCGCCAATGGCGCACTATGCGCAGCGGCGGCAGTGGCGTTGTCCGCGTATGCCGCGCACGGATCCGAAGGCGTCATGCAGGCACGGCTCAACACCGCTGCCGTTTTCGCATTCGGCCACGGCGTTGCGCTCGCAGTACTGGCGCCGATGGCGATCAACAGACTGGCGAAGATCGCCCTGGCAATGATTTACGTTGGCGTGCTGCTGTTCTCCGGCAGCCTGGTCTTCAACGTGCTGGCCGGATGGTCGGCCAGCCTCGCGCCTGGTGGCGGCATGTTGCTGATTGCAGGCTGGTTGACATGGGCCATCGATGCGATGCGAAAGGTCTGACCATGCCTCGTTACACGCGCGGGTTCGATACCGAATCGGCATTCGCGCATCTGTACAAGCGCGACCGCAAGCTCGGTGCATGGATGAAGAAGCTCGGGCCGATCGCGCCCGAACCTCGATGGCGCAAGTCTTTCGATCCGGTGGATGCATTGGCGCGCGCGATCCTCTACCAGCAACTCAGCGGCAAGGCCGCGGCGACGATTGTCGGCCGCGTGGAAGCCGCGATCGGCAGCAATCGGTTCCATTGCGACACGCTCGGTCGCATCGACGATGCCGCGCTGCGCGTCTGCGGCGTGTCCGGCAACAAGGCGCTGGCATTGCGCGATCTTGCATTGCGCGAATCGCACGGCGAGATTCCCGATCTCAGGCGGATGTCGTTGATGACCGAAGACGACATCGTGGCCGCACTGGTGCCGATCCGCGGCATCGGCCGCTGGACGGTGGAAATGATGCTGATGTTCCGCCTCGGCCGCCCGGATGTATTGCCCATCGATGATCTCGGCATCCGCAAGGGCGCGCAACGCGTCGACAAACTCGAGGCAATGCCGACACCAAAGGAGTTGGCGTTACTCGGCGAGCGCTGGGGCCCGTATCGGACTTACGCCAGCATGTATCTGTGGCGGATTGCGGATGATGTAGTCGCTGCAAAAACACCGACAAAGCGTTCGCAGGATTGAAGAGAAAAAACTTCGTAGCCGGGGTGGAGCGCAGCGGCTTTCAACAGCGAAGCTGGTCTACCCGGGGCTCCTTCGTTCCGATCACCAAATGCCCCGGGTATCGCCTTCGGCTCCACCCGGGCTACGCGCTCATGTTGATTCAACTTTTGCCGCTCGTTTGATCGTCCACGATCATCTAAGCCGCGGGTCAAGACCCGCCCTACGGAAGGTCTGGACCGGCGTTACGGCCTTACGGATTGCCAATCAAGTGATCACTTTAGGTGGAAGATAAATCGTGAATTCGTTGAGCGGCTGCACCATGACGCTGTGAGGATGCTTTTGCTGCGCACTGGGCACGATGCCCAGCCTGTCGAGCAATCCGAATGAAGCGCTGGTCAACTGCGCGGGCGCATTACCAGACGGTTGATCAGACAACCTTGAACAACCAATGCCACGGTTCATAAACAATCCCATGCGGATTGTCGCGCGGATAACTCATCACGAATCCATACGCGCCTGCATTGGCAATGAGCCAATTGAATGCCGCAGTCTTCTCGAACGATTCTTCCGCCGCGGGCTCATCCAGCGTGCTGATATCCAGCGCACGGCCCGAGTGATGCTCGCTGTAGCCGGGGGCGGCGTTGACGGTGAGGATTTCATCGACCGTCTGTCCGCGTGCAAGCTTGCGTTCGAAGATGCCGAGTTGGTAATCGTGACTGCGGTAGCCGGAAATGGCTTCCAGCACGATGTCGTCACGATAGGCCGCGTCGCGCATGTGCAGCCATGCGCGCGATGTGTGCGGGTGCAGCCATAGCGGTCGGCGGTAGCGATCGAATCCGGCGAAGGCGAGGGTAGATGGTTCGGCGATCAATTCCAGCCCCGAACCTTCGCCGTAACTTTCGTCCAGGGCCAACAATTCCAAGCGGTCCAGCAAACGATGCAAGGGCAATTCGCCGACGATATCGAGTCCAGCGCGACGATGTACCGAGATCGACTCCAGTGCATCGAGCGCGTCATCGATGCCGGGTTCGTGCATCAACCGCTGCACCAGCGGCAACAAGCCTTCGGGTAGTTCTGCGGCGAGATACTTGCCGTCACGTTTGCGCCGCAGCACATGCCGGGAGCGGGCGAGTGTGCGCGCATCGCGATTGCTGCGCGCGCGCAACAGGCCGCCCGGCCAGATTTCGATCTCGGGCGTATTGATCAGGATGTGTGGTGCCGCGGGCATGGAAGC
>JAYTAY010000226.1:0-1552 GCA_043737255.1 Luteimonas sp. | reverse complement strand
TCAGATCTGATGATGCGGATAAAGCTTCAAGGGATGCTTCCAAAGAAGAACGTGGTCGACAAGTTTGGCTCGTCATCCCGGCTTCCGCCGGGATGACGCCTTTTCAGTGCTCGCTTAAATTCTCTGATTTCGCCATTTTCTTCGCGCATGCCATGCCAGCGAGTTCAAGCCGTTGATCGCGTTTCCACACTCCCCGCATTGATCCGTGTGTATCAGTTTTGATCCGTGGCAAAAAAAGCTTCTCAGCCTTGGGTGTCAGCCAACATGAACTTCTTCGAACACCAGGCCGCCGCAAGAAGGAATTCCACGCGACTGGTGGTGCTGTTCGCGCTGGCGGTACTCGGCATCGTGCTGGCGGTCGATTTCGCCGCGTGGCTTGCCTATGGCGGCGCGGCCGGCAAGGAACCCGGTGAGATCGGCGCGTTGCTGGTGTTCACTACCCTGACGACCATCGGCATCATCGGACTCGGCTCGCTGTATCGCATCGCTTCACTGCGTGGCGGCGGCGAATCGGTCGCGTTGCAGTTCGGCGGCGAGGCGGTGCCGGAAAATACCACCGACACGCAACTGCGCCGGCTGCGCAACGTCGTCGAGGAAATCGCCATCGCCTCCGGCGTGCCGGTACCGCGCATCTATGTGCTGGAACACGAAGCCGGCATCAATGCGTTCGCTGCGGGCTATTCGCCGTCCGATGCCGTGGTCGCCGTGACGCGGGGTGCACTGGAAAAACTCAATCGCGACGAGTTGCAGGGCGTCATCGCGCACGAATTCAGCCATATCCTCAATGGCGACATGCGGCTCAACATACGCCTGATCGGCGTGCTGTTCGGGATCCTGATGCTGGGCCTGATCGGCCGCAAGATCCTGCAGCACGGCCGCTTCGGCGGCCGCAACAAGGGCGCCGGCGCGATCATGATCGCGGCGTTGATCGCAATCATCGTCGGCTACATCGGCCTGTTCTTCGGCCGCATGATCAAGGCCGGCGTCAGTCGCACGCGCGAATCACTGGCGGACGCGTCGGCGGTACAGTTCACGCGGCAGACGGTTGGCTTGTCAGGTGCGCTGAAGAAGATCGGCGGCGTGGAGGAAGGGTCGCGGCTGACCGAGCGTAGCGACGCCGAGGAAGTCAGTCACATGCTGTTTGGCGATGGGGTCGGCTTCAGCGGTTTGTTCGCAACGCACCCACCGTTGCTGCAACGCATCCAGGCATTGGAACCTTCGTTCCGTGCCGATCAACTTGTCGAATTGCAGCGACGCTGGATCGCCGCACCGCCCAATGGACTGGAAGAAGACTCGCGCATGGGATTTGATGTGCAGGGCACGGCGCGGCTGCCGGCTGCGTCTCAGCAACTGAATGTCACGCCGCCGATGGTGTCCGCGCAGGTGGCGCATCCCGCAGAAGAGGATTACACACGCGCCGACAGCATCGTCGCGTCGATTCCGGACGAGTTCCGCGCACTGGCAACGCAACGTGAGGCGGTCATGCCGCTGCTGCTGGCGCTGCTGCTGAACGATGCAGGCGAGTTGCAGGCCAACCAGCGCATCGAGATCG
>JAYTAY010000225.1:0-3933 GCA_043737255.1 Luteimonas sp. | reverse complement strand
TTTTGGACAGCGGCGCACACTCGGCGATACGCACCAAGTCGCCCTGCTGGCATGCGTTGTCGGCATCGTGGGCGTGCAGCTTGGTCGAGCGGCGCAGGTACTTGCCGTACAGCGCATGCTTGATCTGACGCTCGACGAGTACCGTCACGGTCTTGTCCATCTTGTTGCTGACCACGCGGCCTTCGACCGTGTTCTGCCGGCTTCCAGTGGATACTTTATCGGTGTTGTCCATGCTCATTCCTTACTGCTTGCCGCCAATCAGCCCATTGACGCGCGCGATCTCGCGACGCACCCGACGGGTCTCGTGAGTCTTGGTCAGCTGACCGGTTGCCGCCTGCATGCGCAAAGAGAACTGCTCTTTCTGCAGGTCCTGCAAATGGCTCTTGAGCTGGTCCGGGGACTGCTTTCGTAATTGCTTGAGTTCCATCAGCGCACCGTCCGCGTCACGAATGTGGTGGTCACCGACAGCTTGGCCGACGCCAGGCGAAATGCCTCGCGTGCGGTCACTTCGTCGACACCTTCAATTTCATAAATCATACGGCCGGGCTGGATCTGCGCCACCCAGAATTCCACCGGACCCTTGCCGGAACCCATACGGACTTCGATCGGCTTTTTGGTGATCGGTTTGTCGGGGAACACGCGGATCCACATCTTGCCGCCACGCTTCACGTAACGACTGATGGAACGGCGGGCGGCTTCAATCTGGCGCGAGGTCAGTTGACCGAATGCCGTCGACTTCAGCCCGTATTCGCCGAAACTGACAGCGTTGCCGCTCCACGCCAGGCTGTCATTACGGCCCTTGTGCATCTTGCGGTATTTGGTTCGCTTGGGTTGCAACATGATTTAGCCCCTCGCCTCGCGATCCCGCGGTGGGCGCGGTGCGCGCGCCGGACGGTCACGATCATTACGATCACCACGCGGTGGTGAATCATCTTGTTTTTCCTGGCCGACCTGGCTGAAGTCAAACACTTCACCCTTGTAGACCCAGACCTTGATACCGATGATGCCGTACGTGGTTTTTGCTTCGGCAAACCCGTAATCGATATCGGCGCGCAACGTGTGCAATGGCACCCGGCCTTCGCGATACCACTCCGAACGGGCGATTTCCGCGCCATTCAAACGGCCACCGACATTGACCTTGATGCCCAGCGCACCCAGGCGCATCGCGTTGCCGACGGCGCGCTTCATCGCGCGGCGGAACATGATGCGGCGCTCAAGCTGCTGCGCAATCGACTCAGCCACCAGCTGCGCATCCAGCTCGGGCTTGCGCACTTCGGTAACGTTGATGTGCGCGGGAACGCCCATCAGGTCGGTCACTTCCTTGCGCAACTTCTCGATGTCCTCGCCACGCTTGCCGATTACCACGCCCGGACGCGCGGTGTGGATCGTCACGCGCGCGGTGTTGGCCGGCCGCTCGATCAGGATCTTGGAGATACCGGCCTGCGCAAGTTTCTTGCGCAGCATCTCGCGGACCCTGAGGTCTGCGATCAGATACTCGGGGTATTTCTTCTTTCCGGCGAACCACTTCGAATTCCAGTCCTTGGAAATTCCGAGGCGAATGCCGATTGGATGAACTTTATGACCCATCGTGTTTTCCTTGTCGGCCTTACTTGCCAGCACTCACAACCACAGTGATGTGGCTGGTGCGCTTGACGATACGGGTGCCGCGGCCCTTGGCGCGCGCCATGAAGCGCTTCAACGACGGGCCTTCGTCGACCATGATGGTCTTGACCTTGAGCTCGTCGGCATCGGCGCCGACATTGTTTTCGGCATTGGAAACCGCCGACCACAACAGCTTGTGGATCATGTGTGCCGCCTTCTTGTCGCTGAACTGCAACAAGGCGAGCGCACGTGCCGCCGGGAGGCCACGGACCTGATCTGCAACCAGACGCGCCTTCTGCGGAGAAATGCGCGCGGTGCGCAAAACAGCTTTCGCTTCCATCGTCATCTCCATTACTTCCGGGCGTCGGCTTTCTTGTCGCCGCCATGACCCTTGAACACGCGGGTCAGTGCGAACTCACCAAGCTTGTGGCCCACCATGTTCTCGTTGACCAGCACCGGGATGTGGTTCTTGCCGTTGTGCACAGCGATAGTAAAACCCACCATTTCCGGCAGGATCATCGAACGACGCGACCAGGTCTTGATCGGCTTCTTGTTGTTGGCCGCGCCTTCCACCTTTTTGATCAGATGGTGGTCGACGAACGGGCCTTTCTTCAGTGAACGTGCCATGCCCGATTAGCTCCTGCGATCGCGCACGATGAACTGCTGCGTGCGCTTGTTCTTACGTGTCTTGTAACCCTTGGTCGGCACGCCCCACGGCGTGACCGGATGCGGGTTGCCTTGGCCAGCCTTGGCTTCACCACCACCGTGCGGGTGATCGACCGGGTTCATGGCCGCACCGCGAACGGTCGGCTTGATACCCAGCCAACGTTTGGCGCCGGCCTTGCCCAGTTTTTCGAGGTTGTGCTCGACATTGCCGACTTCACCGACAGTGGCGCGACACTCGACTGGTACCTTGCGCATTTCACCCGAGCGCAAGCGCAACGTGGCATAACCCTGCTCGCGTGCAATCAACTGCACACCGGCACCGGCAGCGCGTGCGATCTGCGCGCCCTTGCCTGGCTTCATCTCGATGCAATGCACCGTGGTGCCGACCGGGATGTTGCGCAGCGGCAGCGTATTGCCGGCGCGGATCGGAGCACTTTCGCCTGCGATCACCTGATCACCGGCCTTCAGGCCCTTCGGCGCAATGATGTAACGACGCTCGCCATCGACGTAGCACAACAGCGCGATGTGCGCGGTGCGGTTGGGGTCGTATTCGATCCGCTCCACGCGCGCCGGGATGATTTCCTTGTCGCGTTTGAAGTCGATGATGCGGTAATGCTGTTTGTGGCCGCCACCGATATGACGCGTGGTGATGCGACCGTGGTGGTTACGACCACCGCTATTGCTTTTCTTCTCGACCAGCGCAGCGTGCGGTGCACCCTTGTGCAGGTCCGGTGTTACCACACGGACCATCGCGCGACGGCCGGGCGAGGTAGGTTTGAATGTCATCAATGCCATGAATCTGTCCTCAGGCCCTGGTCGTCACGTCGATCGACTGGCCATCGGCCAGCTTCACGTACGCCTTGCGCCAATCGCCACGATTGCCGCCGCGAAACCGGAACGTCTTGTTCTTGCCTTTCACGTTCAGCACGTTGACCGCCTCGACCTTGACATCGAAGATTTTCTCAATTGCCGCCTTGACGTCCGCCTTGGTGGCGTCTTTCGCAACTTCAAAGACGTACTGGTTTGAAACTTCCTGCAAACGGGCGGTCTTTTCAGACACGCGCGGCGCACGGATCACGTTGTAGACGTTGGTGTTGCTCATGCCAGCCACTCCTCGATCTTTTTGACCGCATCGGTGGTCATCACCACCGAGTCGGAACCGATCAGCGCCACCGGATCCAGGCCCTGCACATCACGCACTTCCACATACGGCAAGTTGCGCGCAGCGAGGTAGAGATGCTCGCTGGCTTCTTCGGTGACCAACAGCGGACGACGTCCAGCCGACAGGTCCTTGAGCTTGGCGATCATGCCCTTGGTCTTGGGTGAATCGATGTCGAACGAATCGACCACCATCAGGCGATTCTGGCGGTTCAATTCCGAAAGAATCGCTGCGATGGCCGCGCGATACATCTTGCGGTTGACCTTTTGCGCGAAGCTGCGTGGCTTCGCTGCGAACGTCACGCCGCCACCGACGAAGATCGGTGCGGTCAATGCGCCATGACGCGCGCCGCCGCCCTTCTGCTTCTTGGACTTCTTGGTGGTGCCGCTGACTTCAGAGCGCGTCTTCTGCGCCTTGGTACCGGCACGGCCGGCGTTGCGATAGGCAACGACTACCTGATGCACGAGGTCCTGGCTGAACTCACGACCAAAAACTGCTTCGGACAC
>JAYTAY010000224.1:0-1554 GCA_043737255.1 Luteimonas sp. | reverse complement strand
TACCGGAAGCGCGCTGCGTGGCAGATGATGTGGTCGACCATCGGATACATGAAGCCGTCGAATTGCGCTTCGGCGACCGGCTTCATGCCTTGCGTCGCGAGGCCGACAGTGAGGCCGGCGATGGTGGTTTCATCGAGCGGCGTATCCAGTACGCGTTCGGAACCGAACGTTTGTTGCAGGCCCGCGGTAGCGCGGAACACGCCGCCGTTGATGCCGACATCCTCGCCTAGCACGACGACGGTTTCGTCGTTGCGCATCTCGTAGGCGAGGGCCTGGGTGATCGCTTCAATGAGCGTGATCGCTGCGGGGGTGATGGCGGCCGCGCTCATGAACGCTTCTCCAGCGCAATCGCAGCGGCGCGCTGCTCCAGCAGGTCCGGCGGCGGATCGGCGTACAGATAATCGAACATCGCCTCGACCGGCTGCACCGGTGTTTCGAGGTAAGCATTGATCTCGACATCGATCAGCTTGCCGCATTCCTCCAGCCACGCTTTCTCCTGCGCCTCGTCCCACAATTTCTGTGCAGTGAGATACGTACGCAGCCGTGTCACCGGTTCGCGACCCCAGGCATCCTTGACCTCCTGCTCGCCGCGGTAACGACGCGCATCGTCGGCGGTGGTGTGGTCGTGCAGGCGGTAGGTCATGAACTCGATCACGCTGCCGCCCTCGCCATTGCGTGCGCGCTCCATGGCGCGGCGCATGCCTTCGAGCACGGCAATCAGATCGTTGCCGTCCACCTGCAGGCAATGCAGGCCACCGGCGATGCCTTTCTGCGCGAGTGTCTTCGCGCCCGTCTGCGCGGAACGCGGCACCGAGATCGCCCAGCCGTTGTTGATGATGCATTGCACGAACGGCAGCAGGTAGGCACCGGCGGAATTGATCGCGGCGTAGGTATCGGTCTTGGAACTGCCGCCGTCGCCGCAGCAGGTCACCGCGACACGCGGTTCCTTGCGCAACTTGAAGGCCAATGCCGCGCCCGCCGCGTGCAGGCATTGCGTGGCGATCGGCACGCACCACGAGTAGTCGTGTCTGGGTCCCGAAAAATCATTGCCGCGTTCATCGCCGCCCCAGTACATCAACACCTCGCGCGGCTTAACACCGCGCATGAACTGCGCCCCGTACTCGCGGTAGCTGGGTGCGAAGACATCCTCGGGCCGCATCGACGCGCCGATGCCGACATGGGTGGCTTCGTGCCCCAGGCAGGCGGCGTAGGTACCGAGCTTGCCGGTACGCTGCAGCGCGATCGACTTGGTGTCGAAGGTGCGCACATACAGCATCTGCTTGAACAGCGGTAGCAGCGCCTTGGCATCGGCCACGGCCGGCGGCAGTTTGCCGAGCAGCGTGCCATCCGGGCGGAGGTATTGCAGGTATTCGATCTCGAAGGTCGCGGCGACGGTCATGGAGGGTTTCTTCTCGGCGTCGGAGACTGCCGATGATAACCGCCTTGAACACCTGTTGCGCGCGGTAGAAAAAAGTACGATCAAGAAAATCTACACTTTGACCGATGCGCCAATACCTAATATTGAGAAATGAATAAAAAGCATTTTTTCACGTG
>JAYTAY010000223.1:0-3937 GCA_043737255.1 Luteimonas sp. | reverse complement strand
GCTTGTGCAGTTTCCCGAACGCCGCAGGCAGCTCGCCGACGGTGGCCGGGCGACTGCATCGCTTGTAAAGCTCGGCCTGCTGGGCTTCGATCGGGCTGGGCTCGCCGCTGCCTGCCAGCATCCCCTCGTCGACCGTCCACTGGCGCAGCACGAAGGCGCCGGCGGCATCGATATACGCCGCGGTCACCATGCCGCCATCGATGATCAGCCGGTGCACGACGGTTGTGCTGCCGAGTACGCCGCGCAGGAATTCCATCACGGTTTCGCCCGAGCGGATCGGTGTCTCGATGCCGAGGGTGGGCGTGCTCACGACGGCCGGCGCGACCCACGACGCTTCGGGCGGGGAGCGATCCTCGACTTCGCGGCCAGCGGCGTCGAAGGTGACGCTGCGCGCCGCTGGTTGATCGAACGTCACCGTGGTCTGCACCACCGGTGCGGGCAATGCCAACGAAGTTACCACCAGCAATTGCGGCACTTGCTCGGGCACGTCAGCCAGACTGGTCGCACGCTTCACCAGCTCAGACAATCCGGCGCGGTCATAGGCGTCGCGATCGAGGCGTTCGTCGGGCAGGTCGGCACCCCCTGAGATCTCGTTGGGAACCGCGAATGCCGCGCCTTCCGCAATACCGTCACTGCCGCCCTCGCAGATCAACGTGGCTGCGACGTCGTCGCGGCCGCCTGATTCGACCTGCACGGTCACGCGATCCGGCGCGATCTTCAATTGCAGCCACGGCCGGCCTTCATTGAAGCCGTTGAGCGTCGCGAGGCACGCGGCGCTGTTATCGAGCCAGGTGCCGAGCGCGTCGGCGTGCGCGGCGGGGGCCGCCGCTGCAAGACCCGCCAACAACAAACCGGGCAGCAATCGTTTCGTGCGCGCCATGGCAACTCCCGTTGGGTTCGTGCGGACGCACGATCATAGGTCTTGTGACGCGACATTGACGCGCTTACTCGCTCACTTTGTACGTCGGTAAGACGTAGCAATACAAGAGCTGACCTCGATGTTCCTGATCGCTTCCAGCAAAGAGATCAACGTCATTTTTCTGGCACAGAGAGTCTGTCGAGACGAAGCGGCTGATCCAGCTGCGCGCGCCGCGCCCACCTTGTCACGTCACTGCGGCTTCTCGATGGGCAGCATTGCCCTTGCCGTTAGATACGAATGGAGGCTTGCGACCTCGTCATCGGTCAGATGGCTGAAGCGCGCTCGCGCTGTCTCGGACATTTAGCCGAGTTCGCGATTGCCAAGCGCTTTGCCAGTGCGCATCAGATGCCGGAATTGCACAAGATCATAGGCAGCCACGATCCTGAGGTCGGGATTTCTACCGATCCCGGTGAGATCAGTCTCGTGGCATTCGGTGCAAACGGTAATTGCGATGTGGCGTCCCGCAGCATGTTCGGGCCCGAGTACGGCTGCGCTCCGCGTTCTGGACTGCGCAATCCAGTGCACCTCCGGTCTGATATCGCCTCTGACGACTGCCAGGCGCAGTAACGGTCCTATTCTTGGCGCCGGCTGCTCGACGCCGCCGGCACTGAGCGAGCGCACGTAGGCAATCAGCGAGGCGAGTTCCTCGTCTGTCCAGTAGTGGTACATGGACGAGGGCATCGCATAGATCGCTTTCCCGTCACGCTTGATTCCGTGGCGAAACAGCTGAGCCAGTTGCTCGTCGGTGTAGGAGCGGGCAGACAACGTTACGTTGGCGGCGTAACTGGTTGCGAAATAGGGTTCGTCGGAGAACAGCTTTCCCCGAAGATCTTCGCCATGACAAGCAGTACAGCCGAAAACGCGTGCACGACGGGCGCCCGCCTGTATCAATTCTGGCGTCGCTGCGATTTTGAGCGGCGCAGGCGGCGCTTGATAGGTACGCACCCTGATGTATTCCGAAGCCGCATACACCCCAGCCAGAACGAGCACTATGATGATCGCCAGCGCCGCGGCTATGCGGGACAACCAAACAAGCGTCGTCTTCATCGATGTCGCCATGATGTCTGGTTCGTAAATCCATGCCAGCTTACGCTCTACCCTCATCTGTATCGGGGTCAGAGTGCCTTTCGATGCAAGAAAAATCGATCGCGTATCTGCACTGATCTCGTCGGATTGCGGGCGTGAACCCGATCCCAGCAATGGGGTCAGAGCCCTTTGTTCAAAGCGGAAGGGATCGACTCCTGGCGACTTCGCCTAGGCGCTGTGCTGAGTCAGTAGTTGATGAGCGCCTAGCGAATTGCCACTCTCTTCATCTCCTCTTCCAGCCGCGAGTATGTGATCCGAGTCTCGAGGACACCATCCTTGTCTCTATCGATGTCCGCGCGTTGCAGAGTCCCGAGATTCCAGTAGCCCACACGGACGGGGAGATTCGTCAGCGGGTTGATGAGCTCGGACTTCACCATGACGCCATGTCGAAATGTCCGCACTACATCGGCGATCCCGTCAGCGTCCGAGTCGATTCGTTCGGTCTGCGCGTTACCGTTCTCGTACAACGACTCGGTGACCTTGAGCCGCAGCGACCGGCACTCAGCCCTCGCCGGAACTCCCGCATTTTCGGCGTCCATCCCGGTCGATTTGCAACGCGAGCAACACCAAATACATTCAGTGCACGTTGGTGATGACCATTGCAAACCCAGAATGCGCCCCTTTGATTCGACGGATAGCGTTTCGGCCCGCGATCAGGCGGGGCACATCGCCCAGAGTTTCAGCAAACTCATGGCACGCTCTCGAACCCGTTGCTGAAGATGTTGGGGTTGTCCGTGTAAAGGTAGGCCGCGCCCAGGTCGAGATTGCCGGTCACGGCGCTGTCGTCTCCAACCGCCCCCACCAGCGCGGTGTTGCCGGACAGCGCAACCGACCAGCCGAAGTAATCATCCTCTGCGCCGTCGCCGGCCGTCAGCTTTGACCGCTGCGACCACGCCGTACCGCTGCGGGCGAAAATGTAGGCCGATCCGGCACTGTCGCCTGCCGGCGTGTTGTCTGCAAACGAACCGGCCAGCGCGGTGTCGCCCGACAGCATGCACGCGCGATCAAACTGCAGCAGTAGGAAATCAGCGCGTCAGTTCGTAGGAGCAACGTGGGATTGTGGTTGTCCCGTTTGTTTACGGTTGTCCCGGTTGTTTACGGTCCCGGTTGTTTACGCACCGGTGTGCGTCTACAGGCTGTCGAATCCGCTGGCAAAGATCGTGTCGTCGCCTCCGACGCCGAGCGTAATACCATCGAACCATGCGTTGGTCGGTGCACCGGCGGGGCCGCTTTCCACCGCGACCAGCGTCACCGCAATCGAGCTGGTGAAAGTCCATTCCTGCTCGGTCACGGTGATGTAGGTGGGCGTCGCGGGCCTCCTCCAGCTATTGCCGTTGGACAGCGTCTTGGTGCCAGTCGCGTTCGCCGCGCCGTTCGTGCAATTCTCGCCACCGACCCTTCGAAATTCCCAATACAACTCGGCAAGGTCACCCGGCGTGATCGTGGTGCCAGTGCCACGCCCCGAGCCGTTGAGCGAATAGATACCCGGACCGGGCAGGTGCACGCACTGGACCACGCCCCCGGTCCGCGTTCCAGTGACCGCAGTGGGCAACCGGATGTGCGCGGAGCCCGAGCCGGCCGTGCCACTCACGTTGGCTGTGTTATCCCAGGTAGTGACACCGGCAGTCGCCGTGTTCCACAGTCGAAGGTCCGCATCGAAATTCATATTGAGCACGAGTGGCTGTAGCGCCTGCCTTTCGATCGCGCCGAGATCGCGGCGACCGCGGAAGTTTTCGACAATGGGGAGGTCGATGTCGCGCGGTTGCGAGTAAAGGTCGTTGGCGTCGTTGGCGACGCTTGGTGTGTAGTCGAGCGCGGGCGATCCTGCGCGCAGCGAGTAGTCGCCGTTCGCGGGATCGACGAAGCGCGGGTCTTGCTGGACCACATAAGGCGAGGTGCCACCATCGAGCGAAGCGCGCTCACTAACCATGT
>JAYTAY010000222.1:0-9066 GCA_043737255.1 Luteimonas sp. | reverse complement strand
AAGTACCGTCTTGCGCAATGCGCGACTGCTCATGCCTCTCTCCTGCTGATGCTGTGAATGGTTGGCCTGCTAAAGCGTAGAGACGTCCCGCCCCTTGCCGAGGACCTGTGCCTTGAACGTGTAATCCCACTGGTCGTAATACAGATTGCCGCCGCGCCATTCGGCTTCGCCGCGTTGCGAGTCCACGGTTTCGGAACGAACATGCTGTTTCGCAGGCACGAGATCAGTGCCGTAGTCGTCGTTGAAAGCGATGCGGTACGCGTCGAGGCCGCCGAGGTAGAACCACTCCAGCGCCGGATCGCCGGAAAGGCGACCGGTGGTGACATCCATCGGAATCCAGCCGTACGGTGCGAGATACATCCAGCCCCAGTCGTGCAGGTTGTCGAAGCTTCCGTCCGAATAGACCATGCCCGACTGCCAGCGCGCGGGGATACCGTTGAGGCGCAGCAATGTCATCAGCAGCAAGGTCTGCTGCCCGCAATCGGCATGGCCGGCGTGCAGCGCGTAGTCGCTGATGTTGGTGATGGTGGAGTATTCGCGCGCGCCGGCCCATGGAATGCGGTCGACAGCGCTGAACAACTTCTGTGCGATGCGATAGGGATTGGTTTCGTTGCCGACGATGTCGCGCGAGAACTTGCGGATGGCCTCGGTGAACACGATGTGCGGCCTGCGCTCGCCAAGATGCGGGGCCAATTCGTTTGTAATCACGGCTGCAGTGACCTTGTCCGCATCGATGGCACGGTACTGGCCGAGCACCGTCATCTCGTACTCGATGGAAAACGTCGTCGGCTTCCCCGCTTGTGCAGGCTGTTCGAGGTAGACCGTGCGCTGCAACGTGGATTCCGGCGCGATGACATTTTTAGCGGGCACGCTGACGATGAAGTCGATGTCTTGCTGCTGGCCGGGCAAAGCCCGCGGATATGGAATCCATGCACGCAGTATTTCGCCGGAAGGTGCCGCGTCGGCATTGACGGCCAGCGTCTGCGTGACCCGTATGCGGCGCGGCGCCACGCCTGTCTGTGCGCTGGCGATGGCCTGCGTGCGTACTTCGCCATGATGTGGATGCAGCCGCTCCATCGGCCCGTCGACGAAGGGTTTTGGTGATGCGCGGCGTGCGGCTGCTTGTGGGCTGATCCGGAACAGGTTGGACGGCGCGCGGCTGAAATAGCGTTTGTCACCATCGATGACGTAATGCTCGAGCAGTCCCGCGGCATCCCATGCCGCGAATTCGTCGTCGCTCAGGTCGGGAACCTGTTTCTGCACCCGCGCCTTGGCTTCGTCGGGTGTCAGCGTGAAATCCAGAAGGATGCGACGCATGCGTTCGCGCTGGAACCCGAATGCCTTGCGTTCCTCAAGGTTCAATCGTGCATCGCCGAGCGCCGAGCTGATATGTTTTTCCGCGATGGCGAAGTGACCGTCATCCACCGTGCGGACTACAACGGCCAGATCGCCTTTGGTGGCCGCGAGCGTCTCGCCGGCAGTACCCAACAGCGAAACGAACATGCAGATGACGGCAAGCAGGCGCACGCAAGCGGTCGCACGGCTGGCTTGAATGCATGGTTGTGCTGCGATCCCATCTCGCCCTGTGTCCACCGAGTCGGCCGCCCCGAGAATCTGCCCAGATATGCTGTGTAACATGGCGTCACGCGCTCGTCAATAAATTATTCTTGTGGTCTATGCTATAAGAAATACATATTCCGCAACGCACAAAACGCAACGGGAATTCGCGGCCAAAGGAAGCAACGCCGAGACCGCAATGCGGGACGGTAGCCTGGGTGGAGCCGAAGGCGGCTCTCAACACCGAAGCTGGTCTACCCGGGGATTTTTGGTGATCGGAACGAAACGGCCCGGGTAGAGCAGCTTCGCTGTTGAAAGCCGCTACGCTCCATCCGGGCTACGAGAACACGCTCTTGAAAACGGGAACGCGTCGATGAATTTCAGGCACTGGCTGCTCACGTTCGCCCTGATGTCGCTGACGGCTTGCGCCAGTGCACCCACTGCAACGCGCGATGCGACGACATCCGATGTCACTCCCATCGCAACCGACACGCGCGGCGTACCCGGCATCACCAGCGCGCAGCTGGAGCCGGACTACTGGATACGACGGCAGCCGCAGGCGCAGGCCGCGGTGCTGGACAAGGCCGCAATCACTGCGCAGAACATGCGGCTGCAACAAACGGATGACTCGGTGCATGACATCGAAATCCTGCCCTCCGCGCTCGACAGCGATCAGGTGAAGCAGTGGATCAGTGATTTGTCCACGCGCCCGAACAATCCGCGTTACGACGACAAGGGCAAACAGATTTCGGCGAGGACACTGGATGCGCTGGTCATGGACCTGCGACTCGATGCGATCCCCGCAACGCAGGCCACGCGCTACGGCATGGTCACGCAGCGCGCCGACCTGCGCACCTTCCCGACACAGCTGCGCGTATTCAGCCGCGCTGGCGACACCGACATCGATCGCTTCCAGGAAAACGCGTTGTTTCCGGGCACGCCGGTGGTCATCGCGCATGAAAGCCGCGATCGGAAGTGGTGGTTCGTCGTCAGCAAGCTTTATGCCGCGTGGATAGAGAAACGCCATGTCGCCGAGGGCAGCAAAAGGCTAGTGTTCGACTACACGCGGAAGACGCCGTATGTCGTGATCACCGGCGCAACCGCTCGCACGGTTTACACGCCCGAGCAGCCGGAAGTCTCCGACCTGCAACTGGAGATGGGCGTGCGCGTGCCATTGCTGAGCGGATGGCCGGCGGACCAGCCGGTCAACGGACAACACCCCTATACCGCACATGTAATCGAATTGCCGGTGCGCGACCAAGACGGCTCGCTACGATTCTCTCCTGCCCTGTTGCCGCGCACCGCGGACGTCAGCGCGGACTATCTGCCGCTGAACCGGGCGAACCTGCTGCGGCAAAGCTTTAAATTTCTCGGCGAACGCTACGGCTGGGGCCACGACTACAACGCGCGCGACTGCAGCGGTTTCGTTTCCGAGGTGTATCGCAGTTTCGGCGTGCAGTTGCCGCGCAATACCAGCGACCAGAGCGTCAGCCCGGCATTGAACCGGATCGCATTCGGTGCGTCGGACAGCCCGAAAAAACGGAAAGCCGCGATGGAAGATGTGCAAGTCGGCGACCTGATCTATATCCCCGGCCACGTGATGATGGTGATCGGCCACTACAACGGCATGCCTTACGTCATCCACGACACCAACGGCGGCGCATGGCGCGGAAGCGACGGCAAGCTGGTCAGCGGCAAGCTCAATGGCGTCTCGGTCACGGCCCTGACACCGCTGATGTTCAACGATCACCAGACCTACGTTGACCGGATCACCAACATCCAGCGCATACGCCCATGACATCAGACCGCAGAGATCCGATCGCCCAATGAAAATCACCGACATTAAATTCGGCATGCTGCGGGTGCCGCTGAAAACTCCATTCAAGACTGCGTTGCGCACGGTGAACCAGGTCGAGGACATCGTGATCACGATGCACACCGACAGCGGCCACGTCGGCTATGGCGAGGCGCCGGCAACGGCCGTCATCACCGGCGACACGCACGGCTCTATCATCGAGGCGATCCACAAGTTCATCGCGCCGCGCGTGATCGGCCAGGAAGTCGCCAACCTCAACCACATCACGCAGCTGATCCAAGGCGCACTGGAGAAGAATTCCAGCGCCAAGGCCGCGGTCGAGATCGCCGTCTACGATCTGTTCGGCCAGCTTTACAACGCACCGCTGTACAAGATGCTCGGCGGCGGCGACCCGGTGATCACCACCGACATCACCATCAGCGTCGATTACATCGACAAGATGGTGGCCGACTCCATCGCCGCCGTCGATCGCGGCTTCGAGTCGCTCAAGATCAAGGTCGGCAAGGACATCGGCGTCGATATCGAACGGGTCAAGGCGATCTACGCGGCGGTCGAAGGCCGCGCTCTGCTCCGCCTCGACGCCAACCAGGGCTGGACCGCCAAGCAGGCGGTCTACGCGATCCAGACGCTGGAAGACAGCGGCGTGCGGCTCGAACTGGTTGAACAGCCGGTCAAGGCGCACGACCTCGACGGCATGCGCTACGTCACCGAGCGAGTGCACACGCCGATCATGGCCGACGAGAGCGTGTTCGGGCCGACCGAAGTGATCGAGCTGATCCGCATGCGCGCCGCCGACATCATCAACATCAAGTTGATGAAGACCGGTGGCATTTCCAACGCCATCCGCATCGCCGACATCGCTGACATGCATGGCATCGAATGCATGATCGGCTGCATGCTGGAAACCAGCATCAGCGTGGCCGCCGCGGCGCATGTGGCGATTGCGAAATCGAATGTCATCACCAAAATTGATCTCGATGGCCCTTCGTTGTGCGCCTTCGATCCGGTCGATGGCGGCGTGACCTTCAACGAGTCCGAGATCACGGTGAGCGATGCGCCGGGGCTCGGCATCCGCGAAATCCGCGGCCTTGAGCCGATCGACCTGTGAGCGGGACGCCTCCGCCGATGTCGCCGCTGCTGAAGATCCGTTCCGAGCGCGACCAGATGTCGGCGATCGAGCGCCGTATTGCCGACTTCATGCTGGAAAACGCACAGCTGCTTCGCGATTACTCCTCGCAACAACTGGCCGACGCCCTCGGCATCAGTCAGTCCAGCGTGGTCAAGTTCAGCCAGAAGCTCGGATTCAAGGGCTATCCGGACTTGAAATTTTCCATTGGCGAAACCGTCGCTCGCGACAACGTCGGCGAGGCGGTGGCGTCCGCCACACCGAAAGAAAACGGCCTGCATGCGGCGCTGGCGGAAAGCCTGTGGCGCAGGAAGGCGCAGGCGGAGGAAGAAACGCGGTTGATCAATCCACCCGCCACGCTCGATTCGATCGCCGCGCTGATCAATGACGCCGGCAAGGTCTACATCATCGGACTGGGCGAAGACGGCTTCGCCGCGCGCGCATTCGCATTGAAGCTGTCATTGCTGGGCATCCTCAGCGTGCACCATTTCGATCCGCAGCTGATGGCCGCAAGTGCGTCTTCCGTCGCTGCCGGCGATGTGCTGCTGGTGTTTTCGGAGCAGGGCAAACAGCCCTCGCTCTGCCACATCAGCCGTGAATTCCGCACGCAGCACGGCAAGGTGGTCTCGATCACCCGCCACACCGCCAATCCGTTGCGCGCCCACGCCGACGCGTCGGTATTGGTATCGGCGCATGACGATCGTCCGCATATCGAACCGCTGCTGTACCAGTCGGCCTTGCAACACCTGCTCGACCTGGTGTTCGTGTTGCTGTGCGAGAGCGGGCGGCGGCTGGAAGCACTGGAGGACACGCGCGAGCGGATGCAGTTGATGCTCGATTCATGATCCACGCCATCCGCATCTCAATCTTTCTGGCCTCCGTTTCTTTTGTAAAGCGGCGCTTGCTCCGCTGCTATTGATTTGCAGAGCGAAAAGCAGTGGAGCAAGCGCTGCTGTACAAAAAAGAGAGCGTAGGAGCAAGCTTCGCTCGACAGGGACAGAATGCAGGAATCCATCAACATGCAACCAACCAATCCACCTTCGCGCCATGGCATCGGTCTTGCACTGTTGCTGGTATTGCTCGCGAGCGCCTGCAACCGGCATGCGATCCGCAACGACACGCTGGCATGGTCCGATGCACGGCAACTGGCACTGGTCACGACAACGGGTTGGGATGCGACCAATGGCATGCTTCGGCGATATTCACGTGACGATGGTGATTGGATGCAGATCGGCACTGCCGTGCCTGTCGTTATCGGCCGCACCGGCTCCGCATGGGGCATCGGCTTGCATGCTGCACAAACAGGAGGGCCCATCAAGCGCGAAGGCGACGGTCGCGCGCCTGCCGGGATTTTCAGCATCGGCGAAGCATTCGGCTATGCCGGAACCGCCAGCACCGCCCTGCCCTACCTGTCGATGCAGGCAACCCACTACTGCATGGATGTGCCGGCTTCACCGCTGTACAACAGGATCGTCGACACACGCAACGTCGGCGACGCCGCAGTGGAGGGCTCGACCGAACCGATGCGCCTCGACATCCACAACAACGGCGACCATCGCTACAAACTAGGCTTCGTCATCCAGCACAACCCACAAGCCGTGCAAGGCGCAGGCAGCTGCATCTTCGCGCACCTGTGGAAGAACCCGACGCAGGCGACGGCGGGTTGCACGGCGATGGACGAGCCGGCAATGCGCGAGTTGCTGGCATGGTTGCGAGTCGGGGCGCATCCGGTGTTTGTGTTGTTGCCGGAAAACGAATATCGACGGGTGCAGGCTGCGTGGAAACTCCCATCGAATACCACTTTGCAGGAGCGCCCCATGGGCGCGGGAGGCTTTACCGGTAACGCTTCATCGCGCCCATGGGGCGCTCCTACAAAGCCAACTGGCATGGCACGGCGTTGACGGCTACCATGCATCGCGTCATGGGGCGGTAGCTCAGCTGGGAGAGCGCCACGTTCGCATCGTGGAGGTCAGGGGTTCGATCCCCCTCCGCTCCACCATGATCTGGAAACGGCGCCTTGTGGCGCCGTTTCCGTTTCGGGTCGATCTACGGTTGGTCTGCGATAATTCCCAATCAGGCCCCGTAGCTCAGCTGGATAGAGCGGTCCCCTCCTAAGGGACAGGTCGTGCGTTCGAATCGCGCCGGGGCCACCATCCATCGCGAAACATCCTGCGAAGCCGGGATGCAGGAGTTCCTTGCCGCATGCCTCCAAGCAAAGTCATCGAAGGGTCGCAACGGGGCTGGATCATCCCGATCGGTGGTGCAGAGGACAGGGAAACGCGGCGTCGCATCCTCAAGCGCTTCGTCAGGCTGTGCGGCGGACGCGATGCGCACATCGTCATCATCCCGACCGCGAGCCGTCTGGCCGATACGGGGCAGAAATACCAGGAGCTGTTCGAGCGGCTCGAAGCCGGCAGCTCGACCTCGGTCGATTTCGCGACGCGCGAGGATGGCGAACGCGAAGACTACCTGCGCATCCTCGATAGCGCGGATGGCATTTTCTTCACCGGCGGCAACCAGTTGAGAATTTCGACCATCCTCGGCGGCACCAGTGCGGCGAAACTGATCCGCAAAAAAAATGCGCATGGCGTGCCCGTGGCCGGCACCAGCGCCGGCGCCAGCGTGCTCAGCGAGCACATGATCGCGTTCGGCAAGGAAGGCTCATCGCCACGCGCAGGCAGCGTGCGGCTTGCGCCGGGCCTGGGCCTGACCAACCGTTTCATCATCGACCAGCATTTCCGCCAGCGTGACCGCCTGGGCCGCCTGGTCGCTGCGTTGGCCTACAACCCGTTCGCGATCGGTATTGGCCTGGACGAGGACACCGCGGCGTTCATCGGCCCCGACAACACGCTGGAGGTGGAAGGCAGCGGCGCGTTGACGGTGGTGGATGCTTCCAACCTGCAATTCTCGTCGATGGCGGACGTATCGCAGAGCCAGCCCGTGTGCCTGCTCGGCCTCACTGTGCATCTACTCGTCGCCGGTGCAACCTACAACCTGCATACGCGCCAGGCATCGCCGGGTACGTTGCTCACCACCAAAGAGTGATCGCCCGTAGGATGCGGTGAGCCAAAGGCGAACCACATCATTCGCGATCCACTGGCAGGGACGTGGGCCGAGGCCCACCCTACGACTTCATGAAATTTCGCAATCTAGGGAGGTATGCATGCGTGTCCTGAATCGCGCCGTCTATGTCGGGCCTTCGCTGTACGCCCATTTTCCGGTCATCAAGCTGGAACTCGATCTCGGCGCGCTGGAGGAATGGCCTACCGGACGGCTGGGTAGCAGTTTTGTCGATGGTCTGGTCGCGGCATTGCCGACGCTGGCCGAACATGGCTGCTCGTATCGCGAACCCGGCGGTTTCATCCGCCGCATGCGCGAGGGCGAAGGCACCTGGCTCGGCCATGTGCTCGAACATGTGGCGATCGAGTTGCAGAACATCGCCGGCGAGGACGTGACCTTCGGCAAGACCCGCGGCGTCGCGGATGGCCGTCCCGGCATCTACAACGTGGTCTACGAATACGCGCAGAAGGAAGAAGGCATCGCTGCAGGCGACCTGGCGATGAAGTTGCTGTGCTCGCTGCTGCCCGCCGACCTGTGCCCCGCCGGCAGCGTACCGGACGATTGGCAGTGGGATACGGCACGCGACGACTTCATCCGTTACGCGCAACGTCGCGCGCTGGGCCCATCGACTGCGTCGCTGGTGCGCGCCGCAGAGGAACGCGGTATCCCGTGGCTACGATTAAACCAGCAATCGCTGCTGCAACTCGGCCACGGCAAGTACCAGCAACGCATCCAGGCCACAGTCAGCGGCAGGACGCCGCACATCGCCGTCGAACTGGCCAGCGACAAGGAAGAAACCAACAAGATCCTCGGCACGCTTGGCCTGCCGGTGCCGCGCCAGGAACTGGTCAGCGAGCAGACTGATGCACTGAAAGCTGCCCGAAAACTCGGCGGGCCGGTGGTGCTCAAGCCGTACAACGGCAATCATGGCCGCGGCATCACCATCAACATCATCGAAGACGACGACATCCGCGCCGCGTTCCAGGCGGCGAAGGAACATTCCAGTTCGGTGATCGTCGAGACCTTCGTCACCGGCGACGACCATCGCCTGCTGGTGATCAATGGCGAGCTCATCGCCGCGACCAGACGCACGCCCGGACACGTCGTCGGCGATGGCAGGCAGACCGTTGCCGAGCTGGTCGAGATCGTCAACCAGGATCCACGCCGCGGTGTCGGTCACGAGAAAGTGCTGACGCGGCTGGAACTCGATGCACAGGCCGAACTGATGCTTGCACGCGTCGGCTACACCGCAGATTCGATACCGGGCGATGGCGAAATCGTGCCGCTGCGTTCGACTGCCAATCTGTCCACCGGCGGCACCGCAACCGATGTCACCGACATCATCCATCCCGACAATCGCGACATGGCGGTGCGCGCGGTGCGCGCGATCGGACTGGACATCGCCGGCGTCGATTTCATTTCGCCGAACATCGCCGAAAGCTACAAGTCGATCGGCGGAGCGATCTGCGAAATCAACGCCGCGCCCGGCTTTCGCATGCACGTGGCG
>JAYTAY010000221.1:0-1565 GCA_043737255.1 Luteimonas sp. | reverse complement strand
ATATTCGCCAGCGCCTGACCGTAGGTGTCGTGGAAATGCACCGCGAGCGCGATCATCGGCACCTCGCCTGCGACCGCGCGCAACATCGCCGCGGCTTTTGTGGGCGTGCCGACGCCGATGGTGTCGCCCAGCGACACTTCATAGCAGCCCATCGCGTGCAGCGCTTTCGCCACGCGCACCACATCGGCCACCGGGACATCGCCCTGATACGGACAGCCCAGCACGGTGGAGACGTAGCCGCGCACCGCGATGCCGTCGGCGTTCGCACGCGCGATCACCGGCTCGAACCGCTGCAGCGATTCTTCGATGCCGGCGTTGATGTTCTTGCGGTTGAAGGCTTCGGATGCCGCAGTGAAGATTGCGATCTCGTCCACGCCCGCGGCGCGGGCGCGTTCGTAGCCCTGCTCGTTGGGCACCAGCACCGGATAACGCACGCCCGGACGCTTGGCGATACCGGCGTAGACGTCGGCCGCGTCCGCGAGCTGCGGCACCCACTTCGGGCTCACAAAGCTGGTCGCTTCAATGCTGCGCAGCCCGGTAGCGGACAGCCGATCGATCAATTCGATCTTGACCGCGGTCGGAACCAGCGTCTTTTCGTTCTGCAGGCCATCGCGGGCGCCGACTTCGACGATACGGACCGTGGAGGTCGTCGCGGCCGTCATCGCGGCCGTCATCGCGGCCGCTCCGCGTCGTTGTCCGTCTCCTGCGCCTCGTCGCGAGGCGGTGGTGTGCCCCGATAGCGGTGCAGGATGCCCATGGCGCCGGACAGGAACAGGTCAGGCCGCGCGCGCAGCAGCGCGGCGATCTCTTTGTCCGATCCGGAGACGACATTGATGAGTTGTGGTTCGTCGTCGCCGGAAACGTCGTCCCCAACCCCGTCATCGAGGATCCGGGTCCTGCCGGAGATCTGCTTGCGCGCGATCAGCCGCGCCACGCGACGGTTGTCGATCTGGTGGACCGCGATGCGGTCGCCGCTGACGACGTAGCGGAACAGCAGGAATCCCGCGTCCTCCGGCCGGCCGGCATCCTTGTCATCGTCGACGCCGGTGCCGCCGCCTTTGTCTTCGTCGTCCTGCCGGTAGCGCACGGCCGCGTAGTGGCGGCCCGCTGCGGCGATGAAGGTGGGCCTGCCGTACCCGGCCAGATCGCTCGGCACCTTGCGCGAGTACCAGTCCAGGACTTCGCAGCCGGGAGTGACGACCAGATAAGTCGCGTCCTCTTCGTCGACCCGGTCCTCCGCTTCGTCCAAGGTCCATTCCCCGGTGCGCCAAGTGCCGACCAGGCGCGGATCGCAGGCGCTGGCCGTGCCCGCCGGCACGGATTCGAACAGGGTGGAGCTGCAGCCGGCGAGCGCGGCAGCCAGCGCCGCGAGCAGCAACGCCCGCCATGCACAGCGCGACAGGGGCGTGATGTCGCGGAAGAGGTTGGATGACATATTCACTCGTCCTTCTCGAGCAGGACCAGCGCAGCGTCGGCCTCGACGAAATCGCCCGCGGCGACGCGGACTTCGACGACGGTGCCGGCGCAGGGCGCCTTCAGCGTCAGCTCCATTTTCATCGCTTCCA
>JAYTAY010000220.1:0-1567 GCA_043737255.1 Luteimonas sp. | reverse complement strand
CGTTCGAGCGCGAGCTGAGCGTGATCGCGGTGCGCGGCCGCGATGGCGAATTCCGCACTTGGCCGCTAACCGAGAACTGGCACGTCGATGGTGTGTTGTCTGCGAGTCTTGCCCCGGCGCAAACCGATGCCGTGTTGGCCGAGACCGCATTTGGACATGCAAGGACCTTGGCCGATGCGCTCGACTACGTCGGCGTGTTCGCATTGGAATTGTTCTGCCACAACGGCGAACTGCTGGCCAACGAACTCGCGCCACGCGTGCACAACTCGGGGCACTGGACGATCGAAGGCGCGGAGACATCGCAGTTCGAGAATCATCTGCGCGCGGTACTTGGCTTGCCGCTGGGCGATACCCGCATGCTTGGCCACGCCTGCATGTTGAACTGGGTCGGCGAATTACCGGAATCGCTGGTGGTCCTCAGCGAGCCTGGCGGGCACTGGCATGACTATGGCAAGTCACCGCGCACCGGTCGCAAGGTCGGGCACGCTACGTTGCGTGCCGATTCCGCGGATGCGTTGGCGCTTGCACTCCAGCGGGTCAGCGCAGTGTCGGGTCGGCTGGCACAAATCGCTCCGGTCGCTGCACGCCTGCATTCGTGCCGTTGAGTCCCTTCCATCTGTCGTTCGCCGTGCCTGATCTGTGGGTCGCCGCGCGGTTTTATAAGGATGTGCTCAGATGCGCGTGCGGTCACGACGCGGGAAACTGGCGGGATGTAAATGCTGTTCGGCCACCAACTGACCCTGCATCAGGCCACGCCGCAGCATCCCGCGCGCCCGATCGACCACTTCGGCGTGGTGCTGAACAAATCACAGTGGTACGCGTTGATCGAACGGTTGGAAGGTTCGGATATTGACTTCGTGATGTCTCCGCAGGTGTCGGGCGGGGGTACGCCGGACGAGCGCGGCAAGTTCCTGCTGCACGCTCCCGCCGGCAATCTGCTCGAGTTCAAGTATCACGCGGCTGACCCAAATCAATGACCGATTAAATGTGGGTGCGAATTTATTCGCACGCTCTTGATCTGGCATCAAAGCGTGCGAATGAATGATCAGCCTTCGGCTGTTATAAAGCGCTTCGCACCTACAAAAGCAAACAGCCGGGCATGCCCCGGCGGTTTGTTTGAAACAACAGCTAGTTCGTCTTACTTCATGTTCGAAGCAACGAAATCCCAGTTAACCAGGTTCCAGAACGATTCCACGTACTTCGGCCGCGCATTGCGATAGTCGATGTAGTACGCGTGTTCCCACACGTCGCAGGTCAGCAGCGGAGTGTCGTCGCCGGTCAGCGGCGTCGCGGCGTTCGGCGTACTCGCCAAGGCCAGCGCGCCATCGGGACGTTGAACCAGCCAGCCCCAGCCGGAACCGAAGGTCTTGATGGCGGTGTCGCTGAATTGTTCCTTGAACTTGGCGAAATCGCCGAACGCCTTGTTGATTGCATCCGCTACCTTGCCTGGAGGCTCGCCGCCGCCGTTTGGCGCCAGGCAATTCCAGTAGAACGTGTGGTTCCAGGTCTGCGCGGCGTTGTTGAACATGCCGCCCTGCGACTTGCGCACGATGTCCTCGAGCGCCAT
>JAYTAY010000219.1:0-3964 GCA_043737255.1 Luteimonas sp. | reverse complement strand
TGATGCAGGCGTCGTACTGCGCCACGCGGTTGAACGCAGCCACCGACAACGCAAAACGCGTTTTCGCCGACAAGGTGCCGTTGCTGCCGGCAAGCTCTTCGAGCAACGCCGGGTATTGCGATGGATCGGTGGCTACCGCGACATGCGCGAAATTCTTTGCCGCCGCGCGCAGCATCGCAGGACCGCCGATGTCGATGTTTTCGATGACCTCGTCGAATGCGTTGCGCGCATCTGCGGAAACACGCTCGAACGGATACAGGTTGAGCACCAGCAGGTCGATCGGAATGATGCCGTGCTCGGCCATGACCGCATCGTCGGTGCCGACGCGGCCGAGCAGACCGCCGTGGATCTTCGGGTGCAACGTCTTGACCCGGCCGTCCATGATCTCGGGAAAACCGGTCACGTCCGACACGTCGCGCACTGGCAAACCCGCATCGCGCAAGGCTTTAGCGCTGCCGCCTGTGGACAGCAATTCGATGCCGTGGCCGACGAGCGCCTGTGCCAGCTCAATCAGACCGGTCTTGTCGGAGACGGACAACAAGGCCCGGCGAATGGGCAGGCGATCAGCAGTCATGTGCGGAGAGTCGTACGGCGAAGGCGCGAATTATAACGGCCTGGCTGGCGCGGCCTTGGGCGAACAGCTTCTCTGTATGCCACGTCGCGATCAATCCAGCGCATACGTGAACTGATGTAAGCACTGTTTGTTGAAAACAACCGGTTTTGCTGTCGTAGCCAGGGTAAGGCCGCAAGCCGCACCCGGGACTTTATGGTGATTGGTAGGAAAAGACCCGGATGTGCTGCGCTTATCCGGGCTACTGGTCCTGCGTTTGACTTTGACTTTGTTCGATCAAAATGAAAATCGGATCAACCCAGGCCGTAGTCTTTCAATTTCTTGCGCAGCGTTGCGCGATGGATGCCGAGCATCGTGGCGGCGCGGCTCTGGTTGCCGTCGCAATGGTTCAGCACTTCGACAAACAACGGGATCTCGAACTCGCGCAATGCGACGTCATACAAGTCGGCACTGTCGCTGCCATTCAAGTCGCGCAAATAACGTCGCACCGAGTTGGACACGTGATCGCGCAGCGGTGTGCGCGGTGCGCTGCGGTTGGCATTGTCGGTACGGTCGGTTGCGGCGTTCAAGCGAGCTCCCCTGGAACTTCAACCGCCGGATCTCACGGCGGGGGAGCGAGTCTAACGCGCTCGCACGGTCGTCGCCAATCAAAACAACAGGTGTTATCTGAAGTCGAACGAAAACGAGACGGTGTTGGGTGCGGGTTCCGCGACATCGACCACGAAGTTGGCGGTCTGGCCGGTTGCGAGCAGTTTCTGCGTCGGCGGCTCGCCCAGGTATTCGGCGGCGGTGAAGCCGCGGCTGCCGGTCACGCGGCCCGTCGCGTCCGACAGTGTCAGCACCAGGTCCGGCCACGGTTGCGGCCAGTGCGCATCGTTGCGAAACGCCGCATGCACGCGCAACGCATTGGCTGCGGTCGGATGCGCGCGCACGTCTCGATTGAGCATCGTGAATGCGGTGACTTCGCGCCATGCCGGAATGTCGCATCGCAACACCTGGCAGAAGTTCATCATCGTGGTGCGCCAGCGCGCGTTGGCGGCAAGCGAGGCGCGGTCGGCGGCCACCAGTTGCAGCGCGAGCAACAGCAAAAGAGCGACGGCCACCGGCGCGGGCCACCTAGCGCGATACGTTGTCCCGCTGACTGCGCGCCGCCGCGTAAAACTCGGCCGCACGGTTTTGTTGCGCTTGGGCGCTGCGATAGCAGGCAGCACTGGCAGCTCGCTGGCTTCGATGGCATCGACAGGTTCGACCTGCAGCGTTTCGTCGGCGAGCGCTTGTTCAGGCGCACCGTCCTCTGTCTGGATCTGTGTCTCGGTCGTTGCGTCGTCCGACAAGGCTTCGCTATTGGCAGCGAGAAAGTCGACTTCGGATTGATCCTCCTGCGACGTGTCGCCAATCAAACCCTCGCCGATCAATCCATCGCAGTAAGGGCAATGTTCCGGCACCATGCCAGTGACGGCGTCGGTGGCGACCAGCGACTGGCAATGCGGACAGTTCAGGGACATGCCGCGGATTCAATCATGATTGGGCCAATCACGCCGGCGCACACCGTCGATGCGCACCCAGTCACCTTCCTGCACGACGGCGAGCGTCTCGAACCACGTGCCGTAGCGCTCCAGCAACTCGTCTTCCTGGCCCTTGAGAATGCCCGACAGCGCGATGCGGCCCCCGGCCTGCACGCGCGAGGCCAGCTTGTCGGCGAGGATATCCAGCGCGGACGCAAGGATGTTGGCGGCGACGACGGGATAGGTCGCCTCAGGTTCGTCCTGCGGCAGGCACACCTCGAGTTGAGCGCCAACGCCGTTGCGTTGCGCGTTGTCGCGCGTGGCAAGCAGTGCTTGAGGATCATTGTCGACGCCAACCGCATGCGCGGCGCCGAGTTTGAGCGCGGCGAGTGCAAGGATGCCGCTACCGCAGCCGAAATCGAGCACGTTTTTTGATTGCAACAGCTGTTTACTGGCGAGATCGTCGAGCCATTGCAAACACAACGACGTCGTCGGATGCGTGCCGGAGCCGAACGCGAGTCCGGGGTCGAGCCGGACGACGGCAGCGTCGGCATTGTCGGCTTCCACCGGGAGCTCGTGATTCCACGGCACGATCCAGGTGCGCGCGCCGAAACGCAGCGGCGCGTACTGGTCCATCCACGCGCGTTCCCAGTCCTGGTCTTGCACGGGCTTGAAGCGCGCCTGCGACCAGTCGAGCCCAGGATCGAAGGCTTCCAGTTCCGCAAGCAGCAGCAACGCGTCGGCATCCTGCGGAAACAGCGCGGTCAACACCATCGCATGCCACAACGGCGTCTCGCCGACGCCGGGTTCGAGGATGGCGCGTTCGTCCGCCGTATCGACATCCGCATCCAGCAAGGTCACCGCCAACGCACCGACATCTTCCAGCGCGTCTTCATAGCGTGGTTGGTCGGATTCGCGGCAGCGCACGGTGAGTTCGAGGAAGGGCATGCGACAGGTTACCGGCAGCGCGCAATGTTGGCGCGCTACACGCGCCCCAAGTCTATCCGCCCATGTGGACTCAGCCGCTGGGCACCAGGGTCTGTACCGTGTAACTGACCGGCGTCGGCGCTCCGATGGCATGCAGCGTGGCGGTGCCGACACGCGGGGCCGCGTCCGAGGTGACCGTGAATGAATACAGCATGCCCCAGCCGAGCGTCGTTGACGCAGACGCACCGTTATTCCAACGCAACGAGCCTGGGCCCTGCGTGAGCTGCCAGTTGTTGCCTGCATCGAGATCGCCATCGCGGAACACCGGCGTGCTGACCACTGCGGAGGTTGCCAAGGCGAAGCCGTCGAAGCCGCGGGTACTGAGGATGCGCAGGTTGGGTTCAGCGCCCGAGGTCTGCGCGAAGGCGAAATCGAAGTTCATCACCGCGTAGTGATAGCGCCACAGGTTGGGGCCAATCTTGATCGCGCGCACTGCAACCTTGGCATGCGCGCCGTCGACCACCAGCTCCTGATTCAACGATGCCGAGTCGATGGAAGCAACGGGGCCGCGCAGCGTGCCAGCACCTTCAACGGTCGTGGCGATCTGTGCATCGTCGCCGAGCGGTCCGCGTGCCGGACGCCGCTTCGGCGACACCCAGCGGTCGATCGCCGGCCCCAGCGTCTGCGTGTCGAAACCAACGACCCACACGCTGCCGTTCCACTGCTGCGTGGTGCGCACCGTGGCCATCGAGTTGTAGATGTTGATGTCCTGGCGTGCCAGGTACCAGGAATCCAACATCCATGAGGCACCCGAACCGGGCGCGATTTGTGATTCGTCGACGATCATCCGCTGGTAGAACTGGTCGGTGGCCGGCGACGGGTTCGCCGTGCCATCGCAGTTGGTGTCGAAGGTCGAACCGCAGCGGCCCCATTGGCCGGTCGCGGGCAGAATCTCCCAGCG
>JAYTAY010000218.1:0-1568 GCA_043737255.1 Luteimonas sp. | reverse complement strand
CGCCACGCCCGATGCGGCCCAGTGCGATGCCAAGTTCAAGCTGCGCCTTGGCCCAATTCGGCTGCGCCTGCGCGAGCGGTTCAAGAATCTCGATCGCCTTGTGGGCATCACCGCTGGCGGCATGCGAGGCCCCCAGCAACAGCAACGCCGTCGGATGATCACCCACGGCCTTGATGATTTCCATGGCCTGCTCGACCGCAAGCACGGGATCGGTCTGCAACAGGCGCGACGCATGCGCGAGTGCGATCTCGAGTGAGGCGGTTGGCTCGGACACGCTCATTGAGCACCCATGCAGTGGATTGATGACCAGATCTGGTGACACGCCATCACGCAACGCAAGCAACCCTGACCTCACTGACGCACAAAATGACATCGCGTCGGACCGGCGCGGTAATGCGATGTAGCGATGGTGCCCAGCTGCCCCCTCAGGCCCGGACGCTGCCAATCTAAGCCGGTCTCGGCCATAACGCCATCACATCGTGTTAGCCGGCCGCTGCCTAGCCTTCCAGCACCCCCTGACGAGATACCCCGATGCCCACGCTACGCATACGCCTGACCGGCAGTGAAGACGACACCCGCGCCATGATGAATTTGCTGCAAAGCATCGAGGGCATCGAGCATGTCGAAGAAGTCGCCGACCTGATGCCGCGCATGGATGACCCCGATTCGAGCTCCGCCGGCTTGAGTGATCTCAGCGGGCCGGGTGCGCACGAAATCGAGATCGAAGCGCCGAACCAATCGACCGCACGCAAGGTGCGCGAAGCCGTCGAGGCGTTGGCGTTTGATCTGGACGCGGTGGTGGAGTTCGAGGAAGAAGAGGAATTCTGAAACGTGTTGTGGATGCAGCTTTTTTGCAGGAGGGGCTTCAGCCCCGACGCTCGTAATGTCCGAGCGTCGTTGCTGAAGCCCCTCCCACAACTCCCAGACGCTGGTTGCTCCACGATCTACGGCATTACGGCACTGTCTTCAACGCAGCAACGACCGCAGGCTTGAGCTGCTTCAACTGTCCGTCATCGCTCTGATCTGCCTCCAGATACACGCTCATCAGGAACGCCATCAGGTCGTGCCGTCGCGCCAGCCATGCAGCATCGTTGTAAGCCTTCGCTGCTTCCCCGAGTTTCGGCACCAAGGCGGTAAACCACGCCTGCCATTCCGCTTCGGTATGCAATCCGCGTTTGGCCGCGTACAGCACCGGACGGGCCAGTCGACCGGGCTCGCCGAATACGTAGGCATGTGACGCCTCGGGCACGACCTGGGTCGCAACCGCCGCAAGGATGCGGTCGAGTTGCGCGCGATCCAGCACGGGGTTCAAGGCCATCTGCATCAACCAGTCCGCGCCGTGCGCGACGCCATGGCGCCAGCCTTCGGTGTCGTCGAAGCCGCGATAGTCGCGCACCGATTCGACGTACTTGCCGGCGGCATCGACCATGGCCGCGCGCTCTTCCGACGTCATCCATGGCTTGATGCGATCGGTGCGCGCGACCTCCGACAACGTCAACGCGGCGAAGGGTCGCGCAAAGCCGGTTGCGTCGTCTGCGGTCAGCATCGCGTACAGACCATCACGCAGC
>JAYTAY010000217.1:0-9115 GCA_043737255.1 Luteimonas sp. | reverse complement strand
CTAGAATTGCAGCATGCCATCTGCCCCGGAACTGCCGACGCCACCGCGATCGCCTCGTCACTGGCCGATGTGGCTCGCGCTGGGTGTGATGTGGGTGGGCGCACGCCTGCCATGGTGGCTGCAGCACGGGCTTGGGCGCGGCATCGGTGCCTTGGCGCGATGGTTGCTGCCGGAACGGCGGGACGCGGCCGCGACCAACCTGGCATTGTGTTTTCCGGACATGTCCAATGCCGGGCGCGATGCGTTGCTGCGTGCGAGTTTTGCCGATCTCGGCATCGGCCTGTTCGAGTTTGCGCGTGCGTGGTGGGGTTCGATCGCGCCGATGCGACGAAACATGCGGATCGAAGGTCTCGAACATCTGCTCGCCTTGCAGGCGCAAGGACGCGGTGTGCTGCTGATCTCCGGCCACTTCATGACGCTTGAGCTGTGTGGACGTTTGTTGTGCGACCACGTCCCGCTGGCAGGCATGTACCGGCGCCATCGCAACCCGGTCTTTGAATGGGCCGTGATGCGCGGACGCCTGCGTTACGCCGCGGCGATGTTCAACAACGACGAGATTCGCGGTGCCGTACGTCATCTCAAGAGAGGCGGCGTGCTCTGGTATGCACCCGACCAGGACATGCGTGGCAAGGACACGGTGTTTGCGCCGTTCTTCGGCATTCCCGCGGCGACCATCACTGCGTCGCACCAACTTGCACGCCTGACCGGATGCGCGGTGGTGCCTTTTTTCCATCGCCGCGACGGTAGCCAGTACGTGCTGCGCATCGCCGAACCGCTGACTGGCTTCCCCTCCGACGATGCCACGACGGACAGCGCACGGGTCAACGCCGCGATCGAAGCGATGGTGCGCGAAGCCCCTTCGCAATATTTGTGGATCCACCGGCGTTTCAAGCGGCAACCGGATGGCAGGGCGTCGCCGTATGTGCCCAAGCTGTCCTTGTAGGGACGTGTCAGCCGTCTCGGCCATCCGTTTGTTGCATTGCTTCATGCAGCTTGGCGTACTTGAGGAAGGCGTAGAACGCCTGTGTCTTGGCCGCGAAAAAGCCGGCCCAGCCATTGAGGAAATAGCGCTTGCCGAAATAGAGCCTGGCAAAGGCGACTGACGGATACAGCAGCATGCGCAGCCCGAGCAATGCGGGGCGTTTCGCGCGTTTGTGTTCCACCAAGCCACAGGAATAACGATTGATCTTGTCGACGCGATCGGCCAGACGCGGCTCGCCGTAGTGCCGAAACGGCGCATCCAGATCGATGACGATGCCTTCGACTTCCGGCGCGGCATGCACCGGCACCGCATTCATGCCACCGCGCGAGCGGCGGAACAGACGCAGTTGCCAATTGGGCCGCGTGGCGGGATGCGGCCATTGCCAGAACAACCACTCCCGCCTCGGCAGGCGATAGCCTTCGGCGCGCGGCGCGACCAATTCATGCTGGATGTTCTCGCGTCCTGCGTCCGTCAACTGTTCGTCGGCATCCAGCAGCAAGACCCAGTCATGCGTGGCCTTGTCAATGGCCGACTGCTTTTGCGGTCCGTAACCCTTGAACGGTTCGACAAAAATGGATGCGCCATGACGCTGCGCGATCCCGCGCGTGTCGTCCGACGAATCCGAGTCCAGCACGATCACTTCGTCGCAGAACGACACGCTCGCAAGACAGTCGTCCAGCGTCGCGGCGTTGTTGTAGGTCGTCACCACCGCCGACAGCGGCACACGGGAAGACGACGCGGTCATTGCTGCTCGTTTGCCAGCAGGCTGCCCGCATACAACGCCGCCAGCAGCAACGTCAGCCCGCCCCAGAAGGTGGAATAAAACGCGAGGTGCGTATTCAGCGGGAACACGGTGACCGCCAATGCCAGCATCGCCGGGCGCGCGCGGTCACGTGCCTGCAGCGATGCGTAGTGCCACGCGCGGAATGAAAGCGCAGCGCCTGCCAGCCACAACAGCAACCCGATGGCACCGGTTTCACTCAGGATTTCGAGCACGATCTGGTGCGCATGCAGTGCAGGGCCTTCACCCCACGCTCCGCCCGTACCCTGTCTGGGATCACACTGTGGAAACGCTTCGCGGAAACCACGCGCTCCGACGCCATTGACCGGATGCTTGCGGACCATGCACAGCGCCGCGCTCCATATCTGGGTGCGTCCGGATAGCGCCTGGTCGACGCCGCTTTCATTGCCCTCCAGCACCGCGGCAGTGCGCTCGATGCGATTCAACAACGGCGGGTACAACAGCGTGGTGAGCGCCAACGCGATCGCGCCGAAGACGAAGACACCCAGCAATCGCTTCTTGCCAAGCAATCCCCAACCTGAAAACAGCAACACGATGGTGTAGGTCAGCCACGAGGCACGTGCACCGGCGAGCAGCAGCACGATGCCCAGCCCAGCCGCGACAAGGCACCAGCCGATTGCACCGAAACGTCGGGCCGCCGCATACAGCACGAAGGGCGACAGGCTGGCCAGCACCAGGCCAAGCTTGAGATTGCATGGACCGAGAAACCCGCTGAGCCGATCCACGCTGGCGGTCGCGATGGCCGGACACATCGGTCTGCCGCTGATCGCCTGCTTGATTGCGTCGATGCCCCAGAACAGCGGACTTGAGCCGAAGAACGCCTGCAGCAGCGCATCCAGCGTCCACACAGCGACGATGATGCCGAGGCCGCCGAAGGTGATGCGACGGCCGCGTTCGTCGGCGACAGCAGAAGCGACGAGCCACAGGAACGGTAGGTAGCGCAGATCAACCAACGACTCGCCCAACGCGCGGCCCTGATCAAGCGCATCGAACGACGAAATCAATTCGGGCAACCAGTACGCGAAGAACAACACGCTGGTCAGCGCCCATGCGGGGCCGCTGAGCAATGCCGTGCCGCCGCGAAAGCGGGCCGCGACCAGTTTGATGATCGCCGCGACTGCGCCCAGCGCCATGACGCCTTCGGCGTAACCGGGTGCTGGCCACAACGCGACGAATGCGAGGATCCACGCTGGCGCCCAGCGCCAACCGAAAGAGTCAGGGGGAGACGAGTTCGTCATAGACCGCGAGCGTCGCGTCCTGCATGGCGTGCAGGGTGTAGGGCATGGTAGCCGGTGGCGCTGGCGGTTGCGCAAGCATCGCTCGCTCAAGCTGACATTTCGCGGCAACGATCAATGCATCGATGTCGAGCGGTGTTACTGCGCCTTGCGGCTGTAGTTCATGCAGCAATTCGCCAACGCCGCCATGCGCCCAGCCCACTACCGGACGGCCGACCGAAAGTGCTTCGATGACGGTGCGGCCGAAGGCTTCGGGCTTGCGCGACAGCTGTAGCACCAGGTCGCATGCGGCATATGCTTCGGCGATTTTCGCCGTGGGCGGCGTGATTGCCAGCGCGCCTGCGACCCCCAGCGATGCCGACTGTTGTTCGAGGTCTGCAATGTAACGGTCGCGTCCGGCCTCGCGCGTGCCCAGCATCCACAGACGTGCATCGATGTCGTCACGACGCAGCGCGGCGAGCAAGGCCAGCGCATCGGCGTGCCCTTTCAGGCGCGTACCGCGGCCCGGCAGCAACAGCAGCGGCCCGTTGCCTGCGAGTGCCGGATATTCGGAGGCCAACTGCTCGCGTAATGCGGCGTCGGGGTGATGAACGCGTGGAAACGCCACCGTGTCGATCCCGCGCGGAATCACCCGTAATTTTCCTGGGTCGATCTGCGGGTAGTGGCGCAACACATAATCACGGACCGTGCCGGACACGCAGATCACGCGGTCGCCCTTCGCCATGATCGCGCTGTAGCGCGATGGCGAATTCAAACCATGTACCGTGGTGACGAAGGCCGGTCTCTGGTCTCGTTCGATGCCACACAATGCCAACCAGCCGAGCCATGCGGGAAAACGCGAACGGGCGTGGACGATATTGACGCGCTCCTGCATGAACAACCGACGCAACGCGCCGACATGCCGCAGGGTCCACGGCGATTTTCGGCCGATGTCGAGCGCGATGTGTTCGCCGCCGATCTGTTGCAACGTCGACAGCAGCCGTCCGCCCGCAGACACGACGATGGCGCGATGCCCGGCGCGGACCAGTGCTTCGGTGATTTCAAGGGTGGAACGCTCGACGCCGCCCGAAGCCAGCGCAGGCAGCAATTGCACAACGGTCACGCGGCGCATCGGCAATGACCCACGCGCATCAGCGGGTCAGTCAGCCCGCACAAAATCGACCAGCATGAAATGCGCGCCGCAGTACGGGCATTGCGATTCGCCGCCCTCGTCCTCGATCGGCAGGTACACGCGTGGGTGGGAATTCCACAACGCCATCGAGGGCAGCGGACAACTCAATGGCAGGTCGGCGCGATGCACGTCATAGCGTGTCTGCGCATTGGCGGGCGAGGATGCGGTGGTGGGATCGGACATGGTGTTAGGCCGGATGCAGCAGTGCACGTAGTTTAGCCCGCACTCGCCTGAGTCTGCGTTTCGCTTGCGTAGGTGCGACTTCATTCGCACGCTCTGGATGCATGCCAGAAGCATGCGGATAAATTCGCACCTGCAAAGCGAGGAGCTCGCGGCTGAAGCCGCTCCTACGCGGGCAGATCGAATAGCAGTACGTCGGCGTCTGCGACTCCTGTCAGCCGCAGCAAACTCGATTCCTCGGCAAAACCGATCGCATCACCAGCCGTCATTGCGCGGCCATCAACATCAATCCGCCCCCGCACGACGTGCAACCAGTAACGGCGCTCCGGATCGAGTTGCGTCGCCACCGACTCGCCGGTGTCCAGCAATACGCCGCGCAGCCAGGCTTGCTGGCGGATTGCGATGCTGCCGTCAATGCCATCAGGCGATGCCAGGGTGGTCCATTTCCCGTGTCGTTGCGTTTGATCGAAGGCGTGCTGTGCGTATGCAGGCGGTGCATTGACGCGGTCGGGCTGTATCCAGATTTGCAGGAAATGCACGAGCTGCGTTCGCGATGCATTGAACTCGCTGTGCTCGATGCCGTGTCCGGCACTCATCCATTGCAGTTCGCCGGGTTTCAGCACGCCGCCTCCACCCGCGTCATCCTTGTGCGCCAGCGCACCTTCCAGCACGTAGCTGAGGATTTCCATGTTGGCGTGACGATGCGGCGGGAATCCCGCGCCCGCCGCGACACGATCCTCGTTGATCACGCGCAGCGGACCGAAACCCATCCATGCCGGATCGTGGTAGTGGCCGAAGGAAAACGTATGGCGGCTCTCAAGCCAGCCCGCATTGGCGTGACCACGTTCGCTGGCTGCGCGGAATACCTGCATCGGGATGGCCTCGGAAGAACATCGCGCCCCGAAAGGCGCGATGCGTGCAAACCGCCGTTTACTTCTTGGCTTCGGCTTTCGGCACGGCCGCTTCGGTGGTGATGCGCAGCGTGACCTCGTCGCTGACGTTCGGCGCGAACTTGCCGACGCCAAAATCACTGCGCTTGATCGTGGTCGTCGCATCGAATCCGATCGTCGCGCGCTTGGACATCGGATGTTCGGCGGCCTTGTTCAAGTTGACGTCGAGCACCACCGGTTTGGTCCGGCCCTTGATGGTCAGGTCGCCAGTGACTTTCAGCTTGCCCTTGCCGGCGGCCTCGACCTTTGTACTTTTGAAGGTGATGTCCGGAAACTTGGCCGCTTCAAAGAAATCGGCGCTGCGCAGGTGTTCATCGAATGCCGGCACGAACGAAGTGAGCCCGGCCAGCGGCAACGTGACCCGCACGCTGGAGGCGCCGACATTACTCGCGTCGTACACGATGGCGCCATCGACCTGGCCGAAATTCGCGGTCGGCTTCGAGAAACCGAAGTGATCCCAGGTGACCAGGACCAGGGTGTGGTTGGGATCGAGCTTGTAGGTGACTGGCGCGGCAAATGCGGACAACGTGGCCAAGGCGAGTGCAGCGGCGAGAGCAAAACGTTTCATGCGGTGTCCTCCAAAACGTGCGTGACTGAAAGTGGTATGCGGCGTTGAAACTTCATTCGATACGGCATGCCTCATCGAACGACAACCGCGGTGAGCGCGGGAAAATACTGGCCCGATCGCCGTGCCCGAGATTGATCAGGAAATTCGACTTGACCTTGCTGCCGGCAAAAAACGCCGCATCGACCTTGGCGTTGTCGAAGCCCGACATCGGCCCGCAATCCAGTCCCAGTGCGCGCGCGGCCAGCAGCAGATAGGCGCCCTGCAGGCTGCCGTTGCGCAGCGCGATGGTTTCCAGCTGCGCATCGGTCTTGGTGTCGAACCACGATTTCGATTCGGTGTGCGGAAACAGCACCGGCGATTTTTCGTAGAACGCCATGTCGTAGGCCAGGATGACAACAACCGGCGCCGCCATGCTTTTCTTGTAGTTTCCTTCATCCAGCGCCGGGCCGAGCTTGGCCCTGGCTTCTGGCGAGCGCACGAACACCAGGCGCGCCGGACAGGTATTGGCCGTGGTCGGTCCGAATTTCAGCAGGTCGTACAGCTGATGCAGCGTGTCGTCGCTGACCTCGCCGGAGAACGCGTTGTAGGTGCGCGCGGTGCGGAACAGCGTGTCGAGCGCTTTATCAGACAGTGCGCCCGCAGGCAGTACATCGGTCATCAACAACTCCTTGCGAGCGAATGGGTGGCGCCTGTCCGCGGCACCGGGGGCGCAGTGTAGAGTGTTCCGCGTTAAGCCAAGGCCGACGCCAACGGAACGTATTGGGCGCATACGTGGAACAAATACCCGCTGCAATGACGCATTCGGAACAGGTCTGGAGCCTCAGCGACGGCCATGCGGGCAATGTCCGGCAGGCGACCGCTTTGGCGCATGCGCTGACGTTGCCTCCGATTCGCAACATCCTGCTCGATGCGTGCGCTCCATGGCGTTGGGTCGCGCCGCGCGTGTGGCCCGGTGCGACGCACGCATTTGGACGCGATTTCGCCAATGCCCTGCAGACCGCGCCCCACATCGCGATCGGCTGTGGCCGGCAGGCGGCGTTGGCGACGCGCCTGATGCGCGCGCACGGCAGCATGGCCGTGCAGATTCTCGACCCGCGCATCGATCCAGCTCATTGGGACGTGGTCATCGCACCGGAACACGATGACGTCCGCGGCGACAACGTCATTTCGTTGCTCGGCAGCCTGCATCCGGTCGACGATGTCTGGCTGAAACATGCGCGCGAACAGTTCGCGGCGTTCGCGCGGTTGCCGCGGCCGCGGATTGCGGTGTTGCTGGGTGGATCAAGCCGGCATGCGCGCTTTGATCGCAGCGCTTTCGAGGTGCTGGCCGCCAAACTCGAAGCGGTGCTGGCGCGCGAGGGGGGCAGCGTCCTGGTCAGCACCTCACGACGCACGCCGCAAGACCTGCGCGACGCATTGCGCCATCGTTACGTCGAAACGCCGCACGTGCTCTGGCTGGGTGCGGAGGACGGTGACAACCCGTATGCGGGCATGCTCGGCTGGGCCGACCGCATCGTTTGCTCACCCGACTCGGTGAACATGATTTCAGAAGCCTGCGCGACGTATGTGCCGGTGTTCGTGTTCGATCCCGCACGGGTGCGAGGGCGGCCGCGGCGATTCCTTGACAGCCTACTGATCCGTGGCCGCATCCGTGCGATGGATTCGACACTTGCGCCGTTCGATGTCCAGCCATTGCGCGAAACAGCGCGCATCGCCGATGAGTTGCGGCAGCGCTTGAAACTGTAGCCCGGCTACGACACTTCTTGCATCTTGCCGGACACAATTGCACTGCAGGCGGTAACGAAGTCGAGTCCGTGTTGTTTGGTCGCGGCACGAATTGTTTCGCGTGCCTTGGCAATCGTCTCGGTTTCCGGCGCAAGACGTGGACGGCGGTCCAGCGTGCAGCCCAGACCGTCCGCCAGCAACGTGGTGTGGGCCATGCCCAGTGCAGTGGCGATGTCGCTGTCGATACTGCCGACTGCATGCACGGCTTCAAGCAAGCCGGGCGTGTCACGCGGCACAAGCAATTGCGGATGCTGCGAGGCGTCGCGCAGCACCAGGAATTGCAGCAGGAATTCGAGATCGACCAGGCCGCCATCGCCTTGCTTCAGGTCGAAGCGCGCGGGACTGCTTCGGTCCAGTTCGGAACGCATCTTCCTGCGCATGGCCGAGACTTCATCACGCATGGTCGCGGCATCACGCGGCCGCGCCAGCGTGTCGTCGCGGATCCGTTCGTAATCCGCGCACAACGTTGCATCGCCGGCGATGCAACGCGCGCGCACCAGCGCCTGATGCTCCCAGGTCCACGCGCGCTCGCGTTGATATTCGGCGTAACTGTTCAATGTCGACACCAGCAGGCCCTTGGCGCCATCCGGACGCAGTCGCACATCCACTTCATAGAGTTTTCCGGCGCCCGTCGGCGCGCCGAGCAGCGCAACCAGCTTCTGCGCAAGCCGCGCGAAGTAGCGCGATGCATCCAGCGCACGCACGCCATCCGATTGCGCGGCGGCATCGGCGGTGTAGAGGAACACCAGGTCGAGGTCGGAGCCGAAGCTCAGTTCCTCGCCGCCCAGGCTGCCGTATCCCAGCACCGCGAAACGTGCGTTGGGCACGCGGCCATGCGCCGCCCGGATTTCCCGCTCGGCCAGACGCAACACGATCGCAACGACTGCATCGGCCAACCACGCCAATTGCCGGGTGCTGTCGCGTGCGGACTGACGACCATCAAGGGTGGCCAGCGCGATGCGGAAACTCAGCGCCAGTCGTGTCTCGTTGAGTGCATGCAATGCAGCTTCGACATCGTCTGCCGATGCGATGGCCGCTTCGCATCCGGCCAGCAGTTCCGCGCGCTGCGGCAACGCATCAACCGCGCGCGCATCCAGCAATTCATCCAGCAATAGCGGATGGGCCGCGAGTCGTTCGGCCAGCAATGCACTGCGGGACAATGCAGTCACCAGCCGCGCCAGCGCCGACGGCTGCTCGTCGAGCAAGGCGAGGTAACTGCTGCGCCGCAGGATGTTCTGCAGCAGCGACACCGCACGCCGCAGCGTGGCATCGGGTTGGGAGGATTGCGCGGCCGCCTCGATCAACGCCGGCAACACGCGATCCAGCCGCGTACGCGCCGCATCGGAAAGATCGCGCACACCGGGCGCACGGGCGAAATCGCGCAATGTTGAATCCAGCGCATCCGCCTCGGAAAATCCGGCGGCCGCCAGCGCATTGCTCTC
>JAYTAY010000216.1:0-1574 GCA_043737255.1 Luteimonas sp. | reverse complement strand
TTTTCAGCGAGCTTTCATGAATCCGTAAAGGACGCTAGCTCATAAGTTTGTACTGGTCCGCAGGCACGACGGCTGTGGGCGCATCGCCAGGATTAATGGGTCAAGCGGCGTTCGACAGCAGTTCCAGTTCCGTGGTGACGGGTGAAGACAATTGTTGCTGCGCTTCGCGCAACACCTCGGCGGCAGTGTCCAGGCAGGTGCCACACGTCGCTCCGCAACCGGTACGCATGGTCAGTTCCGGCAGGCTGCGACAACCCGCAACCGCCGCTTGGCGGATGTCTTTTTCGGTGACTGCGTTGCAGATGCACACGTACACGTTCGGGCGACCTGACAGTTCACGGGAAGCGATTCGTCCCGACAGCTATTCCGCCACGAATGAGAATGATTGTCAATTCTGCTCGGATTCAGTTCCGCCATAAGGCGTCACTCTCGGCCGAAACCGCCCCCGGTAGCTGCCGAACGGCCGCAGATCGCGATTCGGTACCGGCACGGCAAGCACCCCTGCGATGTCGCGCGCGAATGGGGACAGGTGCTGCAAGGCGCTTGCGTAGACCCCGCGTTTGAAGGTCACGACGTGCTCGATGGGATACCAGAAGTCCACCCATCGCCACAGATCAAATTCGGGATGGTCGGTTAAATCCAGCCGCAGGTCATTCTCCTGGCCTTTCATCTGCAGCAGGAACCAGACCTGTTTTTGGCCGATGCATACCAAGCGGTCGTTGCGGCGGATCGCCCGTTGCGGCAGGCGATAACGGAGCCAGCCGGGCGTGGCGCCAAGCACTTCGACATGCTGCGGCAGCAGGCCGGTCTCCTCGCGCAGCTCGCGATACATCGCTTCCTGCGGCGTCTCATCGCTGTTCATCCCACCTTGCGGAAATTGCCAGCCGTCACGCCGCACCCGCCGCGCCCAGAAGACACGACCATCGGGATGCATCAATACGATGCCGACATTGGGTCGGTAACCGTCCGGATCGATCACGATGCGGACTCCAAATTCACTGTCGCCGACTCTGCCACGGGATTGACTACGCCACAAGCGCAGCCGCTTTAGATTGACGTCGCCCGGACCGACGGGAATAATTCGCGGTTCTCCGCGTGGCTATGTAGCTCAGCCGGTTAGAGCACAGCACTCATAATGCTGGGGTCGGTGGTTCGAGTCCACCCATAGCCACCATCCCGCGCCGCTGTTTCGTGTCTGCGGCGGACACCGCGCCCACTGCGCAATTCGATCAACCCCATTTGCGCCTCAAGCCGTTTGCTAACGTAAACGACAGTGGTCGATGTTGGCCCTGCGCATCATCCATGCCATGCGAAAGGGTAAATCCATGCGGATCAGATTGATGGGGGCTTTGGTTGTTTGCGCATTGTTGGGCGGTCTGCTTCAAGCAGCGGAGGTCGTCCCACGCAAGACGATGCGCGCGTTCTCGAGCGAACAGGAATTCAATGCCCTGTTGAAGCACTGGCAGGCAGACGCCGAGAAACGCCGACGCGCACAGCCATCACCGGTCTTCGCCATGGTGCCACCCCCTTCGCCCTCGGCACCATCGTCAGCCGCATCGAAAGCATCCGATGCG
>JAYTAY010000215.1:0-9136 GCA_043737255.1 Luteimonas sp. | reverse complement strand
CTCGAAGCGCAAAGTGCCTTTGGTTGCCATGCCGGAGTCCATCTCAACCGAGTACTGCACGGCACTGCAGTTGCAGCGGCCGACGATGGATATCCCCGAAAACCGGGAGAAGCTGAGGAAGTATCTGGAGGCCACCGACTGAGAAGGGCACTCGAGGTCCGCTTTAGGTCGAAAGCAGCCACATAGAACGCCTGACCAGTGTCATCAGCTAAAATCCCTGCGTCACCATCGTAGAGATTCCCATGTCCCAACTCGCCTACCGCCGCATCCTGTTGAAGCTGTCCGGCGAGGCGTTGATGGGCGATGAGGATTACGGGATCGATCCGAAAGTGATCGGACGCTTGGCGCGGGAGGTGATCGAGGCGCAGCAGGCCGGCGCCGAGGTGGCGTTGGTGATGGGCGGCGGCAACATCTTCCGCGGCGCGGGACTCGCCGCAGGTGGCATGGACCGGGTCACCGGCGACCAGATGGGCATGCTAGCCACCGTAATCAACGCGCTGGCGATGCAGGACGCGCTGGAAAAACTCGGCGCCAAGGCGCGGGTGATGAGCGCACTCAAGATCAACGACGTGTGCGAGGACTACATCCGCCGCCGCGCCATCCGCCACCTTGAAAAAGGCCGGCTGGTGATCTTCGCCGCCGGTACCGGCAATCCGTTTTTCACCACCGATTCCGGCGCCGCGTTGCGCGCGATCGAGATCGGTGCCGACCTGTTGCTGAAGGCGACCAAGGTCGATGGCGTGTACGACGCGGACCCGAAGAAATTTCCCAACGCCAAGCGCTTCGACAAGTTGACCTATGACGAAGTGCTCAGTCGCGACCTGCAGGTGATGGACACCGCGGCCTTCGCGCTGTGCCGCGACAGCGACGTGCCGCTGCGTATCTTCGACATGAGCGAGCCGGGGCAGCTGTTGCGCATCCTGTGTGGCGAACACATCGGGACCCTGGTGCAGGGCCGCAGCTGATCCGATCTTGTCCCAGGGGACTTCCTTCGGTCGCAGGAGCGCACCTGGGCGCGATGGCTCTACAGGTAACGCCTCATCGCGCCCAGATGCGCTCCTACAAAAAGCATCATCGACGGCGCATGGATTGAAATAGTGTCCGCCCCGACGCATCGCGCACCATGGACGCATGCATTCCCACCACCATGCCCACGGTTCCGCCACCCGCGCCTTTGCGTGGGTCACGCTGATCAATCTCGCGTACACCGTGCTCGAGGCAGGTTACGGCTTCGCCACCAATTCACTGGCGCTTCTGTCGGACGCGCTGCACAACTTCGGTGACGTCCTCGGCCTCGGTCTTGCGTGGGCCGCCGCCGTGATCGCCAAACGTCAACCGACCGAACGCCACACCTACGGCTGGCGCCGCGCCACCCTGCTCTCGCCGCTCGCCAATGCCTTGCTGCTGGTCGCTTTCTCCGGCGCGCTGGGTTGGGAAGCGATTCGTCGGTTCAGCGCACCGCCACAGATTCCCGCGATGCCTGTGATCGTGGTCGCGGCGATCGGCATCCTGGTCAACCTGGGCGCAGCGTGGTTGATGCGCCATGGTCATGAAGGCGACCTCAACCGTCGTGGCGCGTTCCTGCACCTGATCGCCGACGCCGCCGTATCGTTTGCCGCGGTGCTGGCGGGCATCGGCATGTTGACGCTGGGCTGGGCGTGGCTGGATCCAGCGATTGCGTTGCTGATCGGCGTGGTGGTTGCGGTGGGCGCATTCGGACTTCTACGCGATGCGTTCAACGCCGCCATGGATGCGGTACCGCGCAATATCGACCAAGGCGCGGTGCGAGTTTTCCTCACCGGGCAATCCGGTGTCACGGCGGTGCATCACCTGCACATCTGGTCGCTGGGCGCTGACGAAGTCGCAATGACAGCGCATCTGATCCGCCCTGACGATACCGACCACGATGCCTTCATCGACCGGCTCACGGACGAACTCGACCATCGTTTCGGCATCAACCATCCCACGCTGCAGATCGAGCGCGGCGATGGGTGCGAGCACGACAAGCACGATCGGGCGCCGCACGGGCGTTGATGTTGGAGAGCGGAGCTTGCCCCGCTGCATTGAATGTCGGAAGAATCTGTAGGAGCGCCCCATGGGCGCGATGGGTGTTGCCGGCATAGCCCATCGCACCCAAGGGGCGCTCCTACATAGGCAATCGCGCGGAAGGTATGGCGATAGCCGAATCCGGCCATCGCCTATAATTCCGCGATTACGAATCCAGACCGGAGCCCACGATGCTCAACGACATCAAGAAAGATGCCCAGACCCGCATGACCAAGAGCATCGAGGGCTTGCGCCACGATCTGACCAAGGTTCGCACCGGGCGCGCCTCGACTGCGCTCGTCGACCATCTCAAGGTGAACTACTACGGCTCCGAGATGCCGTTGTCGCAGGTGGCCAGCGTCGCGGTCTCCGATGCGCGTTCACTCACGATCACGCCGTGGGAAAAACCGATGGTGGCAGCGGTCGAGAAAGCGATCATCGCGTCCGACCTGGGCCTGACGCCCAACACCTCCGGCACCGTGATCCGCATCAACCTGCCGGCGCTGACCGAGGAACGCCGCAAGGAATTGTCCAAGCACGTGCATGCCGAGGGCGAGAACGCCAAGGTCGCGATCCGCAACGTGCGCCGCGATGCCAACCAGCAGGTCAAGGACCTGCTGAAAGACAAGAAGATCACCGAGGACGAGCAGGCGCGCAGCGAAGACGACATCCAGAAACTGACCGACAAGTCGATCAAGGATGTCGATGACGTGGTCAAGGCCAAGGAACAGGAATTGATGGCGGTTTGATGCCGTTGTCGGAATGAGCACGCCGTCTTCGATCGCATCGCGCATCCCACGCCACCTCGCCGTCATCATGGACGGCAACGGCCGCTGGGCCGAGCGCCGCAAGCGTCCACGGATCATCGGCCATCGCGCCGGCGCGCGCGCGGTCAACATCTGTATCGACTTCTGCCTCGAGCACGGCATCGAGGCGCTGACGCTGTTTGCTTTTTCCAGCGAAAACTGGGGTCGTCCCGAAGATGAAATCGGTGCGCTGATGAAGTTGTTCATGAACGCGCTGGAGCGCGAAGTGGACGAACTGCATCGTCGCGACGTGCGCATTTGTTTCATCGGCGATCGCGAACGTTTCAGCGCCAGGATCCTTGCGCGCATGACCAGTGCCGAAGCGCAGACGCGCCACAATTCAAAACTCACGCTCACCATTGCCGCGAGTTACGGCGGCCGTCAGGACATCGTGCTGGCAGCGCGCGCATTGGCCACGGATGTGGCCGCGGGCCGGCTACAACCCGAACAGATCGATGAGGCCGCCGTACACGCCAGGATGGCCTTGTCCGACTTGCCCGCGCCCGACTTGTTCATCCGCACCGGCGGCGACCAGCGCATCAGCAATTTCCTGCTGTGGCAGATGGCGTACACCGAGCTGTGGTTCACCGAAACATTGTGGCCGGAGCTCGATGCCGCCACACTGCGGCGCGCGCTGGACGACTACGCACAGCGTGAACGCCGTTTTGGCCTTACCGGCGCGCAGATCGCCGCTCAACCGGACCCGGGCACCGCATGACCAGACTTCGTGTCCTGACCGCATCGATTCTTGCGCCGCTTGCGATTGCGGCAATGTTTTTTTTGCCGACGCCGTGGCTGGTCGCGCTCGCGGCCGTGATGTTCCTGGCGGGGCTTTGGGAGTGGTTTGCGCTTGCGGAAATCGACGACACGCTCGCACGCACCATCCTGCTGGTCGCCAATCTGTTGCTGATGGTGGCGCTGGTGTGGGGGTCGCAATCGGCGGCGGGTGGCACGCTGGTGTTGTTTCGCATTGCGACGGTGGTTGGCGTGATCTGGTGGCTGCTGGCCGCGCTGTGGTTGACGCGCTACGACTTCGCCTCCGATCACGACACGCATGCACGCGCGTTCAAGCTGGCGGCGGGCACGCTCGCCGTCATTCCGGCGTGGTGCGCACTGGCGCTGATCCATGCCGAGCAACCCAACGGACATCGCTGGCTGCTGGTGGCGATTGCGATCGTGTGGACCGCCGATACCGGCGCGTATTTCGCCGGGCGTGCCTTCGGCAAACACAAGCTCAGCCCGCGCATCAGTCCGAATAAAACCGTGGAAGGCCTGGTTGGCGGCATGCTCGCCGGTTTGATCGCCGGAGTATTCGGCGGCTGGATCGCGGGCGCCAGCCTGCAGCAGTTACCGCTGGTGGCGCTGGTCGCATTTATCGTCGTGCTGTTTTCGGTGATCGGCGATCTGTTCGAGAGCCTGCTCAAGCGTCACGTCGGCGTCAAGGATTCCGGCAACCTGATTCCCGGGCACGGCGGCATACTGGATCGCATCGACAGTGTGCTGGCCGCCCTGCCCGTGTTCGCACTCGGGAAGGCCTGGCTGGGATTTTGATGCCTACCAGATTCGTAGGGTGGGTCTTGGCCCACCAGTGCGCGGGAAACTATAACGCTGGCCGGGCTCTCTTTCGCTTGAGACAAGAGCGGTGGGTCGAGGCCCACCCCCGTATCAGTTACGGGGCAGGCTCTGCGCGTTACCGGATTTCAAACATGCCGGATTTCGACCATGCATAACATCGCCGTGCTCGGCGCAACCGGATCGATCGGGACATCGGCGCTCGATGTCATCGCCCGCCATCCTGACCGCATGCGTACCAGCGTGTTGGCGGCCGGCAGCAATGTCGATGCGTTGATCGCGCTGTGCCGGCAACATCGTCCCGACCACGCGGTCATCGCCGACGCGGCACTCTTCATTGACCTGCGCGATGGCTTGCGCGTCACTGGCCTCACGACAGAAGCACATGCGGGCGCAGATGCGATCGATACGCTGGTCGGCAGCGATGTCTGTGACATCGTCGTGGCTGCCATCGTCGGCGCCGCCGGCCTGTCATCGACCCTCGCCGCAGCGAAGGCCGGCAAACGCCTGTTGCTGGCGAACAAGGAATCGCTGGTGCTGGCTGGCGAACTGTTGATGGCTACCGCGCGCGACGCGGGCGCGGACATCATCCCGATCGACAGCGAACACAACGCGATCTTTCAATGCCTGCCTTCCACAGACGCCCGCGCCGGTCTGCGCAGGATCGTGTTGACGGCGTCCGGTGGTCCATTTCGTGGTCGCATGCGCGATACGTTGCATGACATCACGCCCGAACAAGCCATCGCCCATCCCAAATGGTCGATGGGGCCCAAGATCTCCGTCGATTCCGCAACGCTGATGAACAAGGGTCTGGAAGTCATCGAGGCGCATCACTTGTTCGGCTTGCCGGGCGACTGCATCAATGTGCTGGTGCATCCGCAGAGCCTGGTGCACTCGCTGGTTGAATTCGTCGATGGCTCGACCTTGGCGCAGCTCGGGTTGCCAGACATGCGCACGGCGCTCGCAGTTGGCCTGGCCTGGCCGCAGCGCATTGCCTCCGGGGTGGACCGGCTCGATTTGCTGCAGCACGGACAACTCGAATTCGAGGCGCCGGATCTGGTGACCTTTCCCTGCCTGCGGCTGGCCTACGAAGCCCTGGAGGCGGGCGGGACGGCGCCTGCACTGCTCAATGCGCTCAACGAATGCGCTGTTTCAGCGTTTCTTCAGGGGCAGATAGGCTTCCTAGACATTCCTGCACTTGTTGAAAAGGGTCTCGACGCGCTTCCATCGACGCCCGCGGTTTCCCTGGATGTGCTGCTCGGAGCAGATGCATCCGCCAGGCGTTATGCCAATCAAGCCGTCATTGACATGATGACCAACCGATAAGTGACTACTGCAATGCGTGACATCTCCAGTGAGCGTCAATTCTTCATGAGTTCCGGCTTTTTCATGAGTTCCCATTCCAATGTCTGACTTCTTCGGCTCGATCTGGTGGTTGATCGTCAGTATCGGCGTGCTGGTGACATTCCATGAATTCGGCCATTTCTGGGTCGCGCGCCGCTGCGGCGTCAAGGTGCTGCGGTTCTCGATCGGCTTCGGCAAGGCGCTGTGGTCGCGGCAGGGCAAGGACGGCACCGAATACGTGATTGCGGCGATCCCGCTCGGTGGCTACGTCAAGATGCTTGACGAACGTGAAGGCGACGTTGCACCTGCCGATGTCGGCCGCGCCTTCAACCGGCAATCGGTCTGGCAACGGATCGCGATCGTGGCGGCCGGCCCGATTGCGAATCTGTTGCTGTGCGTGGCGATGCTGTGGGCGATGTTCGTGGTCGGCAGGCCCGACTACGCGCCCGCACTGGGTCGCGTCGAAGGGATCGCGGCCGAGGCAGGTTTCCGCACGGGCGATAGGCTGTTGAAGGTTGGCGAGCGCGACACGCCCACCTGGAGCGAAGCCGCCATGGCGTTGACGACGGCCGCGATGGATCGCGCGCCTATCGCCGTGCAGGTCAAAAACATCGATGGCGAGGTCGTGACCCGCACGCTGCCGCTGTCCAGGCTGCCCGCTTCGTTTGAGGAAGTGCGTGCCATACAGATCGTCGGTTTGGCGCCTCGCCACCACACGTTGCCGGCAGTGGTTGGCAAGATCGAGGCCGGAACGGCGGCTTACGGCATCCTCGTCGAAGGCGACCGCATTACCGCCATCAATGGCGCCACTTTGTCCTCGTTCGACGACATCGGACCGCTCGTGCAGACGCTGGGTCGCAGTGGCGGCGCGGGCATGGTCGAGGTCGAACGCAAAGGTGAACGCCTTGCACTGCCACTCCGGCCAACACAGCGCACGGAAGCAGGTCGCGGCACCTACTGGGCGCTTGGCATCGCGCCGCAAGCACGGACCACGGCGCCGGAATACGACGCGATGCTGCGCTACGGTCCCATCGCCGCCATTCCTGCGGCGCTGCGCGAAACCGGCACGATGTTCCGCGACTCCGTTGCCATGATCGGCCGCATGTTCAGCGGGCGTGCATCCGCCAAGAACGTTTCCGGTCCGATCACCATTGCACGCTACGCCAATGCGTCCGCGCAGCTTGGCCTCGCGTGGTTCTTGAACTTCCTGGCCCTGTTGTCGCTCAGTCTGGCCATCATCAACCTGATGCCCATCCCCGTCTTGGACGGAGGCCACCTGCTGTATTACCTTATCGAGTTGGTCAAAGGCAGCCCATTGAGCGAACGCGCGATGGCCGCCGGCCAGTTTGTCGGTCTGGCCCTGTTGGCCAGCCTGATGGGCCTGGCGTTCTACAATGACATCCTGGGGCTGGTGCGCTGATGGCTTTGTTTCACAGGCCCCCATCTTTCACAAGCCATCTGCCGCGCAACCCGCCTTGCCGACCTCACCTACGGACGTACTAATGACGCGAACCCCCACTCGCCGCCTGCTCACGCTCGCCCTCGCCGCAGTTATCGCTTTCCCCGCGTTGGCGCAGGTGGCCGAACCGTTCACCGTCACCGACATCCGCATCGACGGCCTGCAGCGCATCTCGGCCGGCACCGTGTTCACCTATCTGCCGATCGAGCGTGGCGACACCGTCGACCAGTCGCGTTCGGCCGAAGCGATTCGCGCCTTGTACAAGACCGGCTTCTTTGAAGATGTGCGCCTGGATCGCCAGAACGGCATCCTGGTGGTGACAGTTACCGAGCGTCCCGCGATCAACACGTTGACCGTCACCGGCAACAAGGACATCAAGTCCGAGGAATTGCTCAAGGGCCTCAAGGACATCGGCCTGGCCGAGGGCGAAACCTTCGACCGCCTCAGCCTGGATCGCGTCACCCGCGAGCTCAATCGCCAGTACAACAACCGTGGCAAGTACAACGTCGAAATCTCACCGACCATCGCGCAACTCGATCGCAATCGCGTGGATGTGACCATCACGGTCAAGGAAGGCAAGGCCGCCAAGATCCGTCACATCAACCTGGTCGGCAACGAACTGTTCACCGACAAGGATCTCACCGACAGCTGGGAGTCGGGCAAGACCAACTGGCTGTCGTGGTACAAGCGCGACGACCAGTACTCGGCGGAAAAACTCTCCGGCGACATCGAAAAACTCAATTCGTATTACCTCGATCGCGGTTACGTCGATTACAACCTCGATTCGACGCAAGTGGCGATCAGCCCCGACAAGCGCGACATGTTCATCACCGCCGGTCTGACCGAGGGCGAGCAGTACAAGATCTCCACGGTCACCGTCAGCGGCGACACCGTGCTGCCCAAGGAGCAGATGGAGAAGATGGTCTACGTCAAGCCCGACCAGATCTTCTCGCGCCGCCTTTTGGAGTTGAGCACCGAATCGATCACGGCAGTGCTGAGCAACATCGGTTACGCGTTTGCGCAGGCCAATCCGATCCCCACCATCGATCGCGAAAAACGCACGGTCGGCATCGACATGCAGATCGTGCCCGGACCCCGGGTCAACGTGCGCCGTATTGTCTTCAAGGGCAACAACCGCACCTCCGATGAAGTGTTGCGCCGCGAGATGCGGCAGTTCGAGGGCTCGTGGTATTCGCAGGCCGCGATCGACCGCTCCAAGATCCGCTTGCAGCGCCTCGGGTTCTTCGAGGAGGTCAATGTCGATACCCCAGCGGTGGCCGGCAGCAACGACGAAGTCGACGTGGTGTTCGACGTCAAGGAAACCACGTCCGGAAGCTTCCTGATCGGTGTTGGCTACTCGCAGTTGAGTGGCGTCACTGCATCGATCCAGTTGTCCGAAAACAACTTCCTCGGCAGCGGCAACCGCGTGTCGATCGCCGCGCAGCGAAGCTCTTACCAGAAAAATTACAACTTCTCGTTCGTCAATCCGTATTTCAACGACAGCGGCATGTCTCTGGGCTACAACTTGTCCTGGCGGGAAACAGATTTTGGCAATTTCAACGTGGCGCAGTTTTCGAGCAACAGCGGCTCGGCGTCCGTGGTTGCGGGCCTGCCGATTACTGAATACGACACGGTTTCCGCGCTGTTCGGTATTGATCGCAACGAAATCCTCGCATTTCCCGGTTCGTCGCCGCCCTATATTCTTGATTACATCAATGCCATTGGAAATCGCACTTTCCACGCTTGGCGCGCACAGTTGGGTTACTCGCGCGATACGCGCAACAGCTCGCTGACGCCGACATTCGGCACGTATCAGAGGATCGGGCTTGAAGCGACACTGCCCGGATCGACCGCGGAGTACTACAAACTGGAATACGAGTTCTCCAAGTTCTGGCCTTTGAGTCCGTCG
>JAYTAY010000214.1:0-3998 GCA_043737255.1 Luteimonas sp. | reverse complement strand
GATGGCGGATAGCGGTTCCGACGACCACCAACTTAAAACCATCGCTGTCTTATGCGGCGTCTGCAGCCAATTTCCGCTGCTTCGCCAGCTTCTTACGCACCATCTCGCGCTTCAGCGGCGAGAGGTAGTCGACGAACAGCACGCCATCCAGATGATCCATCTCATGCTGGATACAGACCGCCAGCAGGCCATCGATGGTCAACTCGAACGGCTCGCCGTCGCGACCGATCGCCCGGAGATGGATCTCGTTGGCGCGGGTCACGTCGGCAAAGATGCCGGGGACCGAGAGGCAACCTTCCTGGTAGACCTGCTCGCCGGCCCTGGACAGGATCTCGGGATTGACGAACACCAGCGGCCGATCCTTCTCCTCGGTCACGTCAATCACCATGAATCGCTGGTGGACATCGACCTGGCTGGCGGCCAGACCGATGCCAGGGGCTGCGTACATGGACTCGAACATGTCATCGAGCAATTGCTGGAAAACCGGCTCGCTGATACGTGCGGAATCGACCGGCACCGCTTTGGTGCGCAGGCGGGGGTCGGGGAACTCGAGGATGGGAAGCTGGGCCATGGCTATGAAATGGTGGCGGCGGTCACAACCGCAAGCAGTCCGGGGATTGTAACGCCGCCCGCTTGCAACGACCCGCCCGTTGTGGGCTATATTGGCCCGGCAATACGGGGAAACTCTATGGGGAGCGGGTAGATGGCCGCGATGTTTAAGCGTTTTTCTCAAGGGCTGCGCACGGCATTTGTCGTCGCAGCGCTCACTGTCGCCAGCTATGCCGCCGCACAGGAATTCCGGGGCGACCACCCCGACACCTACGTGGTGGTCCGCGGCGACACCCTGTGGGACATCGCCGGGCGCTTCCTCAAGCGGCCGTGGCTGTGGCCCGAAATCTGGCAGGCCAATCCGCAGATCCGCAATCCGCACCTGATCTATCCGGGTGACGTGATCAGTCTGGCCTACCTGGATCGCCTTGGCATGCAGGCCGGTCCGCGCGTGGGCACCCCGATCAATGCGATTCCGTTGTCGCAGGTCGAACGCTTCCTGAAGGATCTGCGCATCTACGACCGCATCGACACCATGCCCTATGTGGTCGGGCTGGAAGACGATCGGCTGCGCGGGACGCAAGGGCAACTGGCCTATGTCCGCGGACTCGGCACCGCCAGCACCGGCCAGCGCTTTGCGGTGATGCGTCCGGTGCAGACCTATCGCATGGGTGAGCGCCGCGCATGCTGCAAGCTGGTGCGCAAGGACGACCTCGACAACGCGGGCCGGGTCACCATCGATCAGTACGACAAGATCTGGACCGAGATCATGCTGGCCAAGGGCGGCAAGATGGAAAAGCTCGGTGTCGAGATGCGCAAGGTCAACGCCGGCGTGATGACGCGGGGCGAGGTCGGCGGCATCGAGGCATCCACGCTATTGCTCGACGACCCCAATCGGGAAGTCCGCGTCGGCGACAAGGTCATCCCGGTCGAATCGATTCCCTACGACCTGCAGTTCTTCCCGCATGCGCCAAAGACTCAGCAGCCGTATGAAAAGCTGCAGATCCTGTCGGTGGCCGACATGTTGTCGACCGGCGGTCCGCGTGACGTGGTCGCGATCTCGGGCGGCGCGCGCGAGGGCATCGATAACGGCACCGTCTTCTCGGTCTGGCGCCAGGGCAGCAACGTGGTCGACAAGATCCAGTACCCCGAGCGCACCGAGGATCTGGTCGGCAGCGGCGGCAGGGTCCGCTTGCCGGACGAATTTGCCGGCCATGTGATGGTGTTCCGCACTTTCGACAAGATCAGCTACGGATTGGTGATGGAAAGCATCAAGCCGTCGCGCGTGGGCTACGAACTGAAGCATCCCGACGCGCCGTACTGACGTTCGGAGTTTTCCTACGGTCACTTGCGACGGCGCCCCAGGGCGCCGTTTGCATGTGCGATCTACTCTGGCCGGATGCACGATGACTCCGACCGATCCATCCTTGCCCTGCTGAAACTGCAGGCCGCCGGCGGCGCGACTGCGCCAAGGCGACGCCTGCTGGAAGCATGTGCCACCGCCGCCGATGCCATCGCCGCAGGCAGACGGGTCTGGCGAGAGATGGGACTGGATGATGCGCAAATGCGCGTGCTGGACGATGGCGCCGAGGAGGCGTATCGGCATAGCCGGCACTGGCTCGATCACCCCAACCATCACCTGATCAGCTGGCAGGCTCCCGATTACCCGCCGCTGCTGCGGCGCGTATCGAGTCCGCCACTGATGCTGTTCGTTGCCGGCGATCCCACTGTCCTGTGGCACCCGGCCATCGCCGTGGTCGGCAGCCGTTCGCCCACCGCCGGCGGTCGCGACAATGCCTACCACTTCGCCAAGGCACTCACCGAGTCCGGACTGGCTATCGCCAGCGGCCTCGCCGCGGGCATCGATACCGAAGCGCACCACGGCGCGCTGGCGGTGCCGGACGGCTTGACCATGGCCGTGCTTGGCACCGGCCCGGACATCGCCTATCCACGCGCCAATGCGGGCCTGCTCAAGCAGGTCGCCGAACGCGGCGCCGTGCTCAGCGAACACCCGCCCGGCACCGACGTGCGCCGCGAGCACTTCCCCAGCCGCAACCGCATCCTCGCCGGGCTGGCGCTGGGCACCCTGGTGATCGAGGCCACGGAACGTTCCGGCGCGCTGATCACCGCCAGGCTCGCGGCCGATGCCGGACGCGAAGTGTTCGCGGTGCCCGGCTCGATCCACAACCCGATGGCGCGCGGCTGCCATCGGCTGATCCGCGACGGCGCGGCGCTGGTCGAGCGCGCCGACGAGGTCATCGCGGCGGCGCTGCCGGTCGCCGCAGAGCTGGCCGCCGCCTTGCGCGGCCGCCTGCATGCCCCCACATCGCAGCCTGTCGGGGGCACGTTGCCGCTTGCACTGCCCAGCGTCACCGACGATCCCGACTACCAGCGCTTGTGGGAAGCGCTGGGCCATGACCCAACCGGTATGGATCAACTGGCAGAGCGCACCCGATTGACGGCCGCCAACCTGTCCTCCATGCTGCTGGTCATGGAACTCGAGAACCGCGTTTCCGTCGAACACGGTCGCTATTCCCGCAAGTCCCTGGGTTGAGAAACCCGCTCCTTCAACGCGCCGCTGGGCGCAGGCCGAGGGAAATGAAAGAAAGCATCCTGGATGTCCTGCTGTACCTGTTCGAGCACTACTTCACCGACGACGCCGACCTCGTCCGCGATCGCGATTCCCTTCAAAACGGGCTGATCCACGCAGGCTTCAGCCCGGCGGAAATCAGCAAGGCGTTTGACTGGCTGGATGCCCTCGCCGATCAGCGACCCAGCGTTGGCATCCCGCGCTCGAACGGCCCGACCCGCGTGTTCTTCGGTCCGGAACTCGACAAACTGGACGTGGAATGCCGCGGTTTCCTGCTGTTCCTGGAACAACAGGGCATTCTCGACGCCGGTCAGCGCGAACTGGTGCTGGACCGCGCGATGGCGCTGGACCAGGACGAACTCGACCTTGACGACCTCAAGTGGGTGGTGCTGATGGTGTTGTTCAACCAGCCTGGCTCGGAAGCGGCCTACGCCTGGATGGAAACGCAGATGTTCTCCGACGATCCGGAGCCGGTGCATTAGGCGCATCCACCGTGGCGGTGCCGGTCACGCTCCAATCAGGGGATGAATCAATGAATAGCACGACGGCTTCCGCCGCCGATGTGGTGTATGCGGGATTTTGGCGGCGCGCTGGAGCTCTCGTTCTCGATTCACTGATCCTCAGCTTCGGTTTTTATGCGGTGATCGCGATCATTTCGTGGCGATGATGTTCACTGGCGCCGCATCGGATCTGGATGCGGACAATTCGCCCGCCTTGGTGATGGGAACCTGTTTAGACGTGGTCGTGCTTTATTACCTGGTCGCTGCGATGTACTACAGCTTGCAGGAAAGCTCGGTCCATCAAGCGAGGCCGGTAATTTCGAATCCGGCAGTTGCGGCCTGCAAGCCAGGTTTGCGGA
>JAYTAY010000213.1:0-9199 GCA_043737255.1 Luteimonas sp. | reverse complement strand
TCTGCATCCCATGACTTGCGCGTGGGCAGGTCGAAGGTGTTGACGTAGAAGATGCCCGGACGCGTGCCATCTTCGCTCGGCCCCTGATATGCACCGCCGGCCGCGGATTGCGCGCGGAACGGTTCGGCCGGCCGGATCTCGAAGCCGGCCTTGGGCTTGAGCGAGAACAGGTCCGGGACCTTGGTGTCGATCTTTGCCTCAAGCCCGCGGTAATGTTTGAGCAAATCGGCTTCCGTCTTGTAGTTGAAGCGCTTGTCGGTGCGCATGAACTCGAAAAAGGCCTGCAGGTCGCCCTTGAAACCGACTTGGGTCATGACCTTGCGGATCTCGCCGTGGATGCGCGCCACTTCGTCCAGGCCGATCTGATGGATCTGCGCAGGCGACATGTCGGTGGTAGTCGAACTGCGCGCGTTGAACGCGTACCAAGCCTGGCCGTTCGGCAACTTGTCCCGGCCATAGGTAGCCCGCGTGGCCGGCAGGTACTGGTCGCCGATGAAACTGCGCAGTTTCTTGTAGGCGGGCATCAGCTTGCCGCTGATCATCTCGCTGTACGCGGCGGTCAGGCGCGTCTTCTCGGCCGGAGTGAAGGTGGCAGGCATCGACTTGATCGGGCTCCAGAACAGGGTGTCCTCGGGCTTCTCCTTGATCAGCGCATCGAGCTGCGGCAATACCTTGGTCATCAGCGCTTTCGGCTGTACCACCCCGGCCTTCATGCCCTGGCTCATGTTGTCGATGGCGGTGTCAAACAGGGTCGGCAGGCGGCCGACGCGCGCCAGCCAGTTGTCGTAGTCCTTGACCGTCTTGAACGGTTGCGCGCCAGTGCCCGATCCAAGCTGCACCGCCATGCTGGCCATGCTGCCCATCTGACTAACCGGCTGCATCCAGCCCGGAAACTTTTCGGACTCGAGCGAATTCTTCGCATCGCGCACGAAGATCTGGTAGCTCAGCAGGTCCTGGCCGGTGAGGCCCTTGTCGCCGACTGCTTCAATCTTCTTCAACCAGTCTTCGGTGAACGCACGCGCTTCCTGCCGGTACTGTGCGCTACCGGAATCGGGCAGCTGGTCGTTGTAGCGCGCGTCGCCCTGGAACGTAGCCTGGACCGGGTTGAGCTTGAGCACCTCTTCCCAGTATTGGTCGTACATCGTGTTGAGGCGTGTCGCTTTGGCGGCTGCGGTGACGCTGCTACCGGCAGCAGAGCCGGAACCGCTCGGCGTGGTGGCGCAGGCGCCGAGCGCGGCGGTGATCGCCAGGGCAAGGAAGAAATGTTTGCAAGTCGGCTTGCTGGGCATCTAGACAATCTCCTGAAGTGCTGCATCGAAGTCGGCGCGCAGCGTGGAAAGAAGTTGTACGACCTCCGAGCCTCTCCCGCGTGAGGCCGCAGGGCATGGGCCAAAGGTCATCGTCGTGTAGGCCTTGGCCCACCGAATTTGGGGCGATGGTCACCAAACGAGGTGACGGTGGGCCGAGGCCCACCCTACATCGCGGCGGCTTCGTGCCGCAGCGTAGCCGCACGCTCACTGCCCAGGTAACGGGTGATCATGCGTCGCATCAGATAAATCAGTGGGATCAAGGCGAACGCCGCCAGCATCTTGTAGCCGTAATTCACCGTGCTGATCGCAAGGAATTGCGGGATCGGCCAATGTTGCGGTCCCAGCACAAATGCGATGTACAGCACGACGAAACTGTCGACCAATTGCGACACCGCCGTGGAACCTGTGGCGCGCAGCCACACATGTTTCTCGCCAGTGACGCGGCGGATGCGGTGGAACACGGCAACATCAATCAGTTGACCAAGCAGGAACGCCACCACCGACCCGGCAATCGTCCACATGCCTTGTCCGAAGACTGCAGCGAACGCGGCCTGGTAATCAGGCACGCCTTGCGCTTCAGCCGCTTTCACCCACCATCCTGCGGGCGCGAGTGCGATGGCAGCGAATGCGAACACAAAGCCGTACACGATGAGCGCGACCGCGATCCACGAGATCATGCGCACGCCGCGGCGGCCGAAGAATTCGTTGATGACGTCGGTGAACAGGAACACCACCGGCCACAGCAACGTGCCTGCGGTGAAATTCAGTGAACCGGTTTGCCCGAACAGGTTCCACTCGAACGGTGCGACCCCGAGTGTGTCCTCGAGTGCAAAAATCTTGACGCCGATGAATTCTGCGAGCACCGCGTTGACGCAGAAGAATGCAGCCAGCGCAATGAAGAGTTTTACGGCGCGGTCGTCGAGTGGGCGGGTAGTCATGGTGTTGTTATTCCTACTCAAAAAGCAGGGCTTTGAATTTCAGGAAGACCTTGATTTGCTCGTCATCCCAGCGAAAGCTGGAAGCGCTTTTCAACAGCGAAGCTGGTCATCCATCTTGATCTTGCCGTTGCAGCGCAGAGCTAAAGTCAAAATGGGTCCCAGCTTTCGCTGGAATGACGAAGAGGGCGATCAAGCCTCCTGTGCAGAACCCGGCTTGGTGACCACCGGGGGCGCAAATGGAATCGTGTCCGGCGCCACTGCGCCGCCGGAGATGAGGAAGCTCATTGCCTGGTCTACGGTCCAGTCGGTCGGCGTCATTTTTTCAACGGGAACGATTTCGAGATAACCGGACGTCGGATTCGGCGTGGTCGGCACATACACGGCGGCGAGTTCGCGGCCGGTGCCTTGTTCCTTGATCAGGCGCGTGACGAAACCCACCGACTTCATCTCGTTATGCGGGAAGTCGATCAGCACCACGCGCTGCACGCCATCGGGTTTGGTCTGCAGGATGTCGAGCAGTTGCCGCGCGCTGCCGTAGATCAGGTTGGCCAGCGGCACGCGCGCGATCAGTGCCTCGAACCAGCCGAGCAGGCGTTGCCCGATCACGCGGCGCGCCAACCAGCCAACCAGCAGGATCACCAGCAACGTCGCGATCAACGCGATCGTGGTCTGCACCCACGGATCGTCGAACCATGCGAGCAGTTGCGGATTGGACGCCGCGATCTGCCGTGACAGCGGCTGCACCCAAGGCTTGCTGAGGTCGCTCAACAGCACGAACACGAACTTGACGACGATCCATGTCAGCCAGAGTGGCAGCAGGGTCAAGACGCCGGTCAGGAACAGGCGTTGCAAGGATGAGCGGATCGGGGGAGGAGTGGTCATGCCGCCGATTGTAGCGAGCGACGTTTGCAAACAGACGTGTCTGACGTTGTGCTTGTCTGTAGGAGGGACTTCAGCCCCGACGCTCGCAGACTATAAGCGTCGGGGCTGAAGCCCCTCCCACCAAAGACCGGAGCGAAGGATTTTCGCAGCGACCCTGTAACGCCCGAATCAGGTCGAGCCGCGAAGCGGCTTTGACTTGAATGAATGGTCGGACGCTGTCACTCACCACCCCACCGCCAACGTGGCGGCGCTCCCTTGAGCCAACACACTGCTACAAGAATAGCGGTGGACAGGGCCACGCCGATTGCGAAGAGGGTCTCGTTTTCCGCCGGCGGCAGGAAATGGAACATGAGCCCAAGAGAGGCCATGTATGCAGCGAGAACAAGCCAGCCATGCCATGAGTTTGGAAGACCCCATCCCCATCCGTAGCTTCTTGTAGGAAACCAATACTTATCCTGGCTCTTCAATTCCATCTTCATGAAAGGCAGTCAAGCGCCATGTTCTTACAGCTCACGCACCAGCCGAAAACCCACATCGTCATAACCCCGCTCCGAAGGCAACGGCCGTGATCCATTGGTGCCGCGCCACGACGCCCCAGCCGTGACCCGCTGCTTGCAACTCCCCCCGCAATCCTGCAACCACTCGGCCACGCTGCGGGCAGAACCACCGCTCGGCAACGCACCGGACTCCGAAGACTTCGGCAAGCGATAACGATGTCCCGAGCGCTGGCTGAGCCAGCGTGCATAGCCATCCGCATCCGCCCATGACACGCAGACCACGGGTTGGCCGTCACCTTGCTCGAAACCGGGCGTTTTCCAGCTACGCGGCGCGACGATGCGCAACAGCGACGCACGCTCGCGGCACAAAGTCATCGGACGGCCTGTCGCCGAGGCAAAACGCGCGTAATCACCACGCGTGACCTCGCTGCGTCCGGCAGCCAGCAAGCCGGAATTGCTGCGCACCAGGATCATGCCCGCGTTGTCGCCGGGCAACGATTCGCCGGCTTGCATAATCTTGCGCGCGCGCGCCATCAATCGGGACGCATCGCTCTGGCTGCCGACTTGCGCAGCCAACTCGGCGGCGCGAACGGCGGTGTCCCGATCGTAATTTTTTTCGGCCGTGCTGATGCGCGCAGAGAGGCCCTTCATCGCCGACGCCTGCATCCGCGTGTACGCCGCGGAATTGTCGCGGCTGGTGTCTTTCAACAACTGCGTTGCACGCGTCATGTACTCGCGCGCTTTGGCGTCGTTGCGCTGCTTGAGCTGCTGCAGCATCTGCGTCGACAGCGCATCGATCAGGGTGTCGGCAACGGGGTTCAGCCGTTCATAGCCGCCATCTGCCCGGTAGGCAGCAACGATGCTGTCATAGGCATTCGCGTCGCGCGGGGCAGTGAGGTTGCGCGCACGGATGTGCTGTTCGGCCGCCGCCAGCAGCGGCTCGGCCACGGATTCGGGCAGCGCCCGCAGCATTCCGTCCACTGGGTCCCCGCCCGCGGCCACCACTGCCTGTCCTGCGACTGCGGCGGGTGTTGGCAAGTCGGAAGACGACGTACCAATACTGAAGAAACCGGTGTCGCCGGGAGCGTCGCCACCGGGCTGGCGCAAGGCAACGCCGATCAAAGCGGCGACAACCAGTCCCGTCGCGATCCACACGCCCACCGGCCAGCGCCGCACCTGCGCGGCGTGATGGCGCAGGCGCGAAACCAATGCGAATCCGGGCTTGTTGACGCGGCGTTCGACATCGTTCAAGGCTTCAAGCGCCTGATGCGCGGTACGGAAGCGCATCCCCGGCGATTTCGCCATGGTCTTGTCGATGAAGCGCTGCCAATGGCGTTTGTCGCGTGGTAGTCGCGGAACCGGATCCTGCACGTGCTGCATCGCCATCGACAACGCGTCCTTGGCGATGAACGGCAAGCGGCCGATCAGCATTTCGTAGGCCAGCACGCCGACGCTGTAGAGATCCGCGCGGCGGTCCACCTTGTCGCCGCGGGCCTGTTCCGGCGCCATGTACGCGGTGCTGCCCACCACCATGCCGGCCGTGGTGACGCGCGGATCGTTGCTCTTGCGCAATGCGATGCCAAAATCCGCCAGCAACGGCCGCTCGGCTTCATCGAACAGCACGTTCTCCGCCTTGACATCGCGGTGCACGACATCGCGGACGTGTGCGTAATCCAGTGCCGAGAGCAGCGCACGCAGCGTGGCGAGCACGCGCGCTTCGTCCTGCGTGAAGTCACGCTGGCCGACATGGCCACGGGCGAGGTACGGCATCGCGTAATACGGCAACCCATCGGTCGTGCGACCCACGTCGTGGATGCCGACGATATGCGGATGCTCCAAACGGGCAATGGTGCGTGCCTCGTTTTCAAAGCGGCGGCGGCTGACCTCGTCGGCCAGCGCCTGCGGCAACATCACCTTGATCGCAACCTGGCGACCAAGTGAAACCTGTTCCGCCAGGTACACCTTCGACATGCCGCCATCACCGATTGCGCGCAGCAACCTGTAGCCCGCGATCTCTGGAAACGCAGCAGGGTCGCGATTTTCGTCGTGGATCACGGCAGACATTGGGGTCCCTGTTCCCGATTCGCAGGATACGCCGGGCACACGCACAGGACGCAAGCGTTTTCAGCGCGGAGGCTTGCGCCGAATGTAGATTTGCTTCCGGACCTGTGCAACCGGGTTTCCATCCGTGTCCAATATCACGGTTTCAAACCAGCGGAGTTGTTTTTCACCAGACATCGTGGTTGCACGGATTTCGTTCAGCAAAGCGTCGTCCAGCAGGAATTCCGCCGTCACGGTCCCGAGCCCCGGCTTGATGAACCGGATCTCGCCGGCCTGGTCCCACACGATGTAGTCGTGGCCCAGCGCATTCATCGTCAGCAACATCCAGAACGGATCGGTCATCGCGAACAGGCTGCCACCGAAATGGGTGCCGACGTAATTGCGGTTCCACGGACGCATGCGCAACTCGACGCGTGCATGCCTGAAGTCGTCGGCGATGGCGCTGACGTGGATGCCAGCGAACAGGAACGGCGGCCACAAGTTGAGGACATGTCGAAAGATCCCCGCCGAAATCCTGCGCATGGTTACACCAGCAACAACGATGACATCTTGCGGCGGTACGCGCCGACAAGATCTTCATCCTCGATCACGCGGAACGCATCGATCAATACCTTTTTGGGCAGGCCATCCTCGAAGGCGCGATCCCGGCGCAACATTTCCAGGAATTGTTCGAGCCCTGCCTGCGACTGGCCGCCGACGATGCGATGCGCACCCAGCAAATGACGTGCACGCAGGTCGTCTGCATTGGCCGCGATCGCTGCCTCCAGCACTTCCGCGGGTGGCGCGTCTTTCATCAGCGCGGCGAAGCCAAGACGAGCGCGTGCCTTGATCGCGCGGTCGTCGGTGGCGAGATTGGCGGGCAGGGCATCGAGCAGTTGTTCGGCTTCGACGGTCGCGCCGGTTTTCAGCAGCGCCAGCGCGAGATCGAGTCTGTGTTCGCCCTTGTCGGGTTCGGTCTCGACCTGCTTGCGCAACCGCATGACCTCCGCGTGCGGATCGGGCGGTGCGGTGGCTGCTTCCTCGACAACGGCGTCGAGTTTTTCGGCGGGTTCAACGCCATGGTGTTTCAGGAACTCGCGAACTTGGCCATCCGGCAACGCGCCCTGGAAACCATCGACCAATTGTCCGCCCTTGACCAGATAGACCGTCGGGATCGAGCGGATCTGGAAGGCCTCCGCGATCTGCTGCTCTTTCTCGGTATCGACCTTGGCCAGCAGGAACGCGCCGTTGTATTCGTCGGCGAGCTTTTCCAGGATCGGCCCCAGCGCCTTGCACGGCCCGCACCACTCGGCCCAGAAATCCACCAGCACCGGTATTTCCAGCGATTTCTTGAGGACGTCGGCCTCGAAACTTTCGGTGGTGGCGTCGAAGACGTTGGGTTTGGCGGCGCTGTCGGCGGACATGACGAGTTCCAGGATGCGATCAGCCTCAGATTGTGCCAGTCGGGCCAGTATCCAACGTGATGTAAAGAATACTTGACATTATTTCAGTCAAATGTAACGTACAAATTACATTTAGTTCGCCTGGAGAGACATCATGATATCGCGCGACTGGAGATTTGCCGGGCTGCTGATCGTGGCCGGACTGGCCTTCTGGCTTCTGCTGGCGGGCCAGGCCACCCTGTTGGGCATCGACACCGGACAGGCCGGCACGGCGCTGCTGGTGACGACGGCATGGATATCGATGTACGCCGTGTCCGGTCTGCCGCGAAGCGAACTGGATCAGGTCGCATCGTTGGGTGAGTGGAAGGCCAGGATCGGTACCGGTTTCATGGCCGTGGCCGTCGGATATTTCCTGGTCGATATCCATGTGTTCCAAGGCGCCAGTGCCTTCCACAACTTGGATGCCAGCAGGGTGGGCCGCAATCTGGTGCTGCTCCTGGTTGCCTGGACGGTGCTCTCCAGCGTGCTGGGTTCGCGCTGGAAAGACCAGGTGCAGCAGGATGATCGCGATCGCGAGATAGAAAAACACGCCAGTGGCTGGGCACGCACCGCGCTGATCGTCTTCGTCATCGGCTTGGCGCTGATGCTGGGCTTCTCGCCAACCATCAAGCTGCACTGGGCCTCGCATTTCATGATCGCCAACCTGCTGATCGTGGGGGTGATGATCAGTTGCCTATCCGAGTACGTGACGACCGCCGTGCATTACTGGCGCGACCGGCACTGAGGCGGGCATGACCGGCACGCCGATCGCCAACGAGATACGCCGCCTGCGCTTCGAGCACGGCGCGATGACGCAGGAAGCACTGGCACGCGCCTGCGGCGTGACGCGGCAGACGATCATTGCGTTGGAAGCGGGCAAGTACGCGCCGTCGCTGGAACTCGCGTTTCGCATTGCGCGCGCGTTCGATGTCGGCGTTGAAGCGGTGTTCCGATGGGAGGGCGCATGCATCGCTTGACGCGTTATTGCGGTATCGCGGCATCGCTGGTTTGTGTCGCCGCGGTGATCGGTTTTGGCAGCATGCTCGAAGGCTATGTGCAGAGTCACCACCCGCTTGGGTTACTCGGTGGTAAAGACATTCCGTATGCACTCGCATTCAATCTCTGCGGATTTGTCCTCCCCGGCGTACTCGCCGCGATTGCTATTTCGACCTTGCGGTCACGCCTGCCAGCGGCCACTGGCTGGAGCATGCGGATCGGTGTGCAGTTGCTGGTGCTGTCAGCAGTCGCCTTTGCTGCGCAAGGTCTGGTCTCGATCGATCCTGCCGATCTCGCTGCACCGGGCAACCGCTATCACGCCGTGGCGTGGACGCTGTGGTGGATCGCATTTGTTTCCGGCGCGTTGGTGCTGGCCTTGTCGATACGACGCTACCCGCAATCGCGGACACAGGCCTGGCTGTCTATGGCTGCAGCCATGATTGTCCTGACATTTGTATTGTTTGCGCCAGGTGCGATCCCATCCGGTATAGCCGAGCGGATTGCATTCGCGGCGTGGTTCGGATGGTTGTTGCTTGCTACCCGGGTGGACAAGCGACCGGAACCAAGCAGCGGCTGAAGTCGTTGGACAGGGGCGAAATCCGTAGCCTGGGTAAGCAAAGCGCACCCGGGGCATTGCTTGAAGTTGAGGAAGATCCCCGGGTGCGGCCTGCGGCCTTGCCCGGGCTACGTTGGGAACTTCGGATATGTAGAGCGAAGCTTGCTTAGCTGCTTCTCGCGCTTTACCAAAGAGCATGGACAAGCTCCGCTCTACGACCGCAGGAAATCCACGTGGGACGAGGGCATTATTGGCGCTCACCCGTGCTTGAGCTTCATTGAGAGGATGGTGGCCGACAGCACGAAGGTCACGATGTTGGAAATGATCATCGGCCACGAATGCAACGCAATCCCGTACACCAGCCAGAACGCGATGCCGATGGTGAACACCACATACATTCCCAGCGAAATGCTGCGCGTGTCCTTGCTGCGGATGGTCTTGATGGCTTGTGGGACAAACGCGGCCGTCGTCAGCACTGCGGCGACGTATCCGGCCCATTCCAGGTTCATGGCTGGATGGCGCCGGGTTGTTTGTACAC
>JAYTAY010000212.1:0-4005 GCA_043737255.1 Luteimonas sp. | reverse complement strand
ATTCCTCCAACGGCGGCAGCCGGGTTTCGCGCAGCACATGCAACGCGCCAGGCAGCAGTACCGCGACGGTGCCGTTGTCGGCCATCGCACGCACGCCGGCGGCTGAAGTGTATTCGACATGGTCGGCCGACAAACCACCGAATTCCGCGGCCAACGCGGCGCCGCCAAGGTCGCTCAACTGGTCGGCGTGCAACTTCACCGGCAGGCCCAGCGAGCGCGCAACCTCGAACACGCGACGCGTCTGCGCCGGGCTGAAGCCGATGCCTTCGCAAAATGCATCGACTGCATCGACCAGGCCCTCGCCATGCAGGCGCGGCAGCCAGTCGCAGACCGCGTCGATGTAGTCGTCGGCGCGTCCCGCGTATTCGGGCGGCAAGGCGTGCGCGCCGAGGAACGTAGTGCGCACCGTGATGCCGAGTTCGCTACCGATCCGTCGCGCCACGCGCAGCATCTTGCGTTCGTTGCCGTAGTCCAGGCCGTAGCCGGATTTGATCTCCAGCGTAGTGACGCCGTCGTCGCGGAGCGCGCGCGCGCGGGGCAACGACACCGAGAACAATGCTTGTTCGCTGGCCGCGCGTGTCGCCTGCATGGTGGATAAAATGCCACCACCGGCTTTCGCGATCGATTCGTAACTCGCGCCCTGCAGGCGCTGCTCGAACTCGGCGGCTCGATCACCGGCAAACACGACATGTGTGTGGCAATCGATTAGCCCGGGTGTGATCCAGCCTGCCGTCTCGATGATGTCCATGGCCAGTGATTCCGGCGTGTCCGGCAGCGCTGAGCGCGGACCGACGAAGGTGATCGCGCTATCGCACCATCCCAGTGCGCCGTCGAGGATCACGTGATAGCCGGCCTCCCCATCCAGCGTGGCCAGCGATGCGCCGAGCAGCAGGCCGTCCCAGCGATCAGTCGCCACCGCCACCCCCGCCGCCATCACCACCAGCATCTCCGGTACTGCCGCTGCCACTATCGATGTCGTGGTCGTGACGTTTTCCGCTTCCGCCATTGGCGCTGCCAGCTCCCAGCGTGCCAGCGCTGCCATCACGGCTGCGCTCATTGCAGCCAGGGTGACGGCCATGACCGCGCAAGCGTTGCGCGGATACGGCGAACACCACAATGACGGCAAGGAGGGCAAACAGAAGGATTGCGATCGTGCCGATCATGGGCAGGCCTGCGCGTTGCGGGGACGACGCGGTAGCCTAGCGCGATTGCGGCGGACACGGCGGGCCAACGATGCAGCATCCAGGTGACGAACAATCCACGCGCGGCTGGACGCTGCAGGGATGGTCGGGCAGTGGCGATGGCTGGATCGTACCCGGCATCGCCAACCTGCATTCACACGCCTTCCAGCGCGCGATGGCGGGCATGGCCGAACGGCAGACCAATCCGGAAGATTCGTTCTGGACTTGGCGCGAGACGATGTACCGCTTCGCTGCGCGCTTCAATCCCGAGACGTTGCACGCAATCGCCGCGCAGTTGTACGTGGAGATGCTGGAGGCGGGCTACACCACCGTCTGCGAATTCCACTACCTGCACCATTCGCCCGATGGCACGGCGTACGACGATCCCGCAGCGATGTCGCGCGCCTTGATCCAGGCCGCGCGCGACACCGGCATCCGGTTGACCTTGCTGCCGGTGCTGTACATGAGTGGCGGTTTCGATGGGCGCGCATTGTCCGATCGTCAGCGACGCTTCGGTCACGACATCGATGGCTTCCTGCGACTGGTCGATCTGTTGTGCAAAGAGGCTGACGAGGGCCTGAACATCGGTTGCGCGTTCCATAGCCTGCGCGCAGTCCCGGCGGATGCGATGCGCGCCGTGCACGCCGCACTGCCGGGTGGCATGCCGGTGCATCTCCATATCGCCGAGCAGATCGGCGAGGTGCAGGATTGCATGGCGGTGCGCAATGCGCGGCCGGTGGAGTGGCTGCTGGACAATGCCGACATCAATGATCGATGGACGCTGGTGCATGCGACGCATCTGACGCTGGAAGAAACGCAAGGCATTGCGAAGAGCGGGGCGACCGTCGCGATCTGTCCGACCACCGAAGCCAACCTGGGCGATGGACTATTTCCGCTGCGCAACTATCTTGATGCAGGTGGCGCGTGGGGCATCGGTTCGGATTCGCAGATCTCGGTGTCGCCGATCGAGGAATTGCGCTGGCTGGAATACGGGCAGCGCCTGGTGACCCGGCATCGCAACATCGCGGTCTGCGACACGTCGCCGAGCGTTGGCGAAACCTTGTTGCGTGGCGTGGTGGCCAGCAGCGCGCAGGCAAGCGGATTTTCAGGAATTTGCGATGTGGTCGTGCTCGATGGCGATGCGCCGCAACTCGCAGGCGCCTCGCGGGACGATGTGATCGATCGGTGGATCTTCAGCGGCAACCGGAATCTGGTCAGTGAGGTGCACGTTGCCGGACAGCGTGTCGTTCTTGATGGACTGCATAGTGACCGCGATGTCATCGCCAAGCGTTATCGAAGCGCGATGCAGAGATTGCTTGCCTGACTGCGCGATAACGTAGCCCGGGTGGAGCGCAGCGATACCCGGGGCTCTTTGGTGATCGGAACGAGAAGGCCCCGGTTATCGCTGCGCTCCACCCGGCTACAGCCTGCTTATGGAAATGTCAGCGTTGGGATTCCCGCAACGCAGGCGTCAACGTCGCCGGATTGCCGTCGTTGTCGGCGGCTTGCACGCCGATCAAACGCGTCAACAACGGATACACATCGACGTTGTCGAACGGCGGAAGGCGCAAGCCTTGCCGGAAGGCCGGGCCACGGGCGATGAACAGCGCACGCATCGATGGCGATGCCGGATCGTAGCCGTGCGAACCGCGTGTGGTGTTGCCCGAGCGCTTGGCGATGGCCTCGCGCGTGCGCGCATCCCAGCCGTCCTGCATCTGGCAGACGATCGGTGGCACGCGTGGATGACGGCCGTACTGCCAGCGCGCAGGCAACTGCGCCTTGCGCCAGCACCTGTAATGCGGATGCATGCCAAGCAACTGCGCTTCGGCTTGCGCTTCACGACCAGGCCGTGGCTGGAAGCCGACCGATTGCCCGGCGGTGACGTTGTCGGCATCAGCAGGATCGACCATGTCCTCGATCGCAACTGCATTTCCGGGCGCAACCGCGGCCATGCCGTGGTCGGACACGATCACCAGATTGGTGTGGTCGAGCACGCCGCGCGCGGACAGTCCGTCCAGCAATTGCCCGATGGCGGCATCGACCGTGCGCACCGCCCCGTACGCTTCGGCAGAATCGGGGCCGTGGTCGTGGCTGTCATTGTCGATCGTCTCGAAATACAACGTGGCGATGCGCGGCCGCGTCGTCGGCGGTTCCGACAACCAGCCGACGACGGTGTCGACGCGCGCGGGTAACGGCACGGTGTCGTCGAACGGCTGCCATCGCGTCGGACGCGCACCCTGGATCGCCGCCTCGCTGCCCGGCCAGAACAGCGTCGCGCTCGGCAATCCGGCCTTGGCCGCCCCCACCCAGATGGGCTCGCCGGCCCACCAGTTTCCGTTGCCGACGGCGGCACGGTTGGATAGGCCGAACGTGCCGAGCGTGGCGTCGCGCATCGTGTTGTGGACGATGCCGTGGTGGTCCGGGCGCAGGCCGGTGACGATGGTGTAGTGGTTCGGGAAGGTCAGCGATGGATACGACGGTGTCATCCACTCCGCGCGCACGCCTTCGCCGGCAAGGCGCGACAGGTTCGGGGTGATGCCGAGATCGAGGTAGTCCGCACGAAATCCATCCAGCGACACCAGCAGCACGCTGTCGTGCTCGACGGCAGGCCGTGTCGTCGGCGCGCACGCGGCGAGGAAAGCAACAAGGAGTACGGGCAGCGAGAATGGAAGCAGGCGTCGGCTCATCATGTCGCCATCTTACGAAGTGCATGCGACTTTGTGGTGACGCGCCGGCATCGTGAACACGTCGACCCGAGCCGGTTTGCCTGCGTCGCCCTGCAGTCACAAAGTCGGCATGTCGCCGCAGGAGTCGCCACCATGGC
>JAYTAY010000211.1:0-4013 GCA_043737255.1 Luteimonas sp. | reverse complement strand
CGTCCAGATCCAGCTCGCTGTTGTCGACGGCGCCGCCGATGAAGAGTGCCCGCATGTTCGTCTTCCTGTGTAATGGTCTGCGGCAATCTTGCTGGACGCGATGTTGTCTGGGCATGAAAACGTGAAGGTTTCGCGTCGTTATGCAGCGTTGCGGAGGTGTCGTCACTCATGACATGGCGCGCTGTTACCGTGTGGGTCCCGTCATCCCCGTCGAGGAACACCTCATGTTGCAGACACCTGCCTATGCCGCCGCTGACGGCGCATCACCATTGGCGCCGTACACCATCGAGCGCCGCGAACCGCGCGCCAACGAGGTCCTGATCGACATTCTCTACTGCGGCGTCTGCCACAGCGACATCCATCAGGCGCGCGACGAGTGGGGCGGCAACGGCATCTTTCCGATGGTGCCCGGCCACGAGATCGTTGGACGTGTGTCGCAAATCGGTCATGGCGTCAAGAAATTCAAGGTCGGTGATGCGGTCGGCGTGGGCTGTTTCGTTGACTCATGCCGCGTCTGCCCGCAATGCAAAGCAGGTGAGGAACAATATTGCGACCAGGGCATGACGGCCACCTATAACGCACGTGAGCGCGACAGCAAGGCGCCAACCCACGGTGGTTATTCGACCCGTATCACTGTCGATGAGGACTACGTGCTGCGTATCCCCGAGAGCATCCCGCTGGATCGCGCCGCACCGCTGCTGTGCGCGGGCATCACCACGTATTCGCCGTTGAAGTATTACGGCGTCAAGGCTGGCGATGCAGTGGCTGTGGTCGGTCTGGGTGGACTTGGCCACATGGCGGTCAAGATCGCCGCGGCGATGGGCGCCAACGTCACGGTGCTGAGTACGTCGGAAAACAAACGCGATGATGCGCTCGCACTCGGCGCGCATGCATTTTCGGCCACCCGCGATGCCAATACGTTCAAGGTGCTGGCCGGCACGTTCGATTTCATCATCGATACGGTGTCCGCGCCACACGACTACAACGCCTACCTGTCGCTGCTGAAAGCCAACGGCACGATGATCCTGGTCGGCATTCCCGACCAACCGGCGGCGGTGGCCGCAGGTGTATTGATCATGCGCCGCCGCAAACTGGCCGGTTCGCTGATCGGCGGGATTCGGGAGACGCAGGAGATGCTCGATTTCTGTGCGGAGCACAACATCGCCTCGGATATCGAGTTGATCGACATCGATCGCATCAACGAGGCCTACGAGCGGATGATCAAGGGTGACGTGAAGTACCGTTTCGTCATCGACATCGCGAGTTTGAACGCATCGGGTTGATGGCGAACGGCTTTACGAATCGATGGTTGGATTGAGTTCCGTAGCCCGGGTGGAGCGCAGCGATACCCGGGCTACGAGTTCTGATGTCCCAAACGAAACGCCGCTCGTTACGAGCGGCGTTTTTCGTTGGTCACTTCAGGCGGCGACTGGTCAGGTAATAACCGAGATTGCCAAGACCAGTGGCAGCCAACAGGATCGCAATCACGCCGGGAGTAATTTCGGTCCAGCCGATGACTTCGATCAACACGAAGCCGGCCGCCAGCAGCAGCAGCAGGATGCCCCAGCGCAGCGAACCGTGGCGACGACGCACTTCGTCGCCTTCCAGCATCGAGCGCACCAGCTCCTGCGAGCCGTTGGAGTCCACCATCTGCCGGCGCACGCGGGCATCGACGACGGCCTTGATGGCATAGGTGATACAGATGAAAAGGGCGATCGGAACGAGCAGGGCGAAGTCCATGGCGATGTCTCTCTAAGCGGGTGGGTGGGGCTTGCGAAACAGTGGATACGCCCGCCACGCGCCCGGTTGCAGCGTGCCGCTTGCAACCGTTGGCCGCCTGGGCGTATCCCTGTCGCCATGACGCAGGACGATCGCACTCTGGTGACCGCCGTGCTCGGCCATGCGCCGGGCGCGTTCGAGCGGCTGGTGCGTGAATACCAAGGCCTGTGCTGGCACATCATCCAGCGCATGGTCCGGCACCCGGACGACACCCGTGAGTTGTGCCAGGAAGCGTTCCTGCGCGTGCACCAGTCGCTGCATCAATACCGCTACGAGAGCAAGTTGAGTTCGTGGATCGGCCAGGTGGCGTATTCGGTCGCCAAGCGCCATCTCGAACGCAAGCGCATTCCGTTGATGGAGCCTGCGGCCGACCGCGACGGCTTGTCGCTGGCCGAAACGGTCAGCGATGGCTTCGACCTCGAGGCTGCCTGCGCGGATTCCGAGATCAGCGCGCTGCTGCACGCCGCCATCGAAGGCCTGCCACCATTGCAACGCACCGTGCTGACGCTGTATCACCTGGAGGAAGTCCCGATCGGCGAGATCGCGAAGATCACCGGGCTCGCCGAAGGCACCATCAAGAGTCATCTGTTCCGGAGCCGCCTACGCTTGCGCGAAGTGCTGGAAATCCGGATGGGAGTTGCCGCATGAACACCGAATTCGATCGTCTGCAGGAACTCGAATGGCAGGCGCAGGAGCGCGCGCTGCGCGAAGAGCGCGAACGCGCCGATGTGCATTCCACGGGGCATCTTGTCGCGGAGCCACGCATCGCCGAGTACCGGCTGGTCGCACGCGCCTTGCGGCAGCCGATGCCGGATCTGCTGCCGGCCGATTTCGCGCAGCAACTGGCGGCACGCATTGGCCATGTACCGCTGGATACGCGTCTGGAACGCTGGTTGATGCATTTATTGATCGGCGCGATGGCCGTGTCGGGCATCGTTGCAATGTTGATCTACGGCGTGGGTTGGTGGGATGCGGTCGCCAGTAGCGTGCCGCAAACATCGGCAACGACGATCAACTGGATCTACGCGGTTGGTGCGTGCATGGCGGGTTCATGGCTGTTCGAGCGTCTACGCGAGGCAGCCAATCACACGCGTGATGTTCACGCCAGATAGTGGATGACGTGGAGCCAGTTTCGTAGCCCTGACTACAGAGGAGCACGTCCTCGCGTCCGCTGGCATGCCCACATGAACATCACGCATCAACTAGGGTTTTTCGACTGCCGTTGTGGTTGAAATACCGTTGTGGAGCACCGAGTCAAATCCATGCGCGCGAACCGGACTGTTAGGCTTTGCAACCCCGTCCGACTCGGCATGCGTGACCTACACCGCCGCCCAATCTCGATCCCGACATCCCTCCAGCGACCTGCGGCGCGCCGTCTGGCTGATGCTGGTCGCCGTGGCGCTGTTTGCATTGATGGATGCGGGCCTGAAGCTGCTGGCACCGCATTACCCGCCGATGCAGGTCGCGTCGCTACGCGGTGCATCGTCATTGCCCTTGGTGCTGGTATGGGTTGTATTGACCATCGGCGCACGTGGACTGCTGCAGGTGCACTGGCCGCTGCATCTGCTACGCGGCGTGCTGGGCGTGGTGATGATGGCGGGCTTTGTCTACGGCCTGCGCGCGCTGCCATTGTCGACGGCGTACGCGATCACCTTCATCGCGCCGCTGCTGGTGACCGCGATGGCGGTGCCGATCTTGAAGGAAAAAGTCGGGCCGCGTCGCTGGACCGCGATCGCGATCGGCCTGGTCGGCGTGCTTGTGGTGTTGCGACCCACCGGCGAAGGCCTGATGACGCTGAGCGGCCTGGCGATCCTGCTGGCGGCGGTGTGCTATTCGGTCGGCGCGATCACGGTGCGGATCCTTGCGCAACGCGACAGCACCCAGGCGATGGTGTTCTGGCTGATGGCGATCATCGCGATCGGCGCCGGCGCCTTCGCCGCGCAGTCCTGGATCCCGATCCGGGCGCAGGATTGGTGGGTCATTGCCGGCATCGGCGTGACCGGCACGCTGGCGCAGGTTGCATTGACCGAAGCGTTCCGGCGCGGCGAGGCCTCGCTGATCGCGCCGCTGGAATACACCGCGCTGCTGTGGAGCGTGATGCTCGACATCAGCCTGTGGGGCGTGTTGCCGGATCAGGTGACCTGGATCGGCGCGGCGATCATCGTCGTCAGCGGCCTGTACCTGTTGCGACGCGAGCGCGTGCATGCCGTGGTCGAACATCCATGACGATGCGT
>JAYTAY010000210.1:0-19259 GCA_043737255.1 Luteimonas sp. | reverse complement strand
CGCAGACAATGAGCATATGCGCGAATTGGCCGCGCACCTCGGTTTCAAGCGCGCGCCAGATCCAGACGATGCTACGTGCGTGGTGCACAGTCTTGATCTTCCAGCAATGAGCGATCAAACGATTGCGTGATTGCCAGTTTGGCGTGGAACCTCAGCGGAGTTGATTCTTCTCCCGCCGGGAGAAGAACCCGCTCCGAATTATTTCCGGGGTGGTACGACGCGCCGGATGACAGTACGGATCTTGCGGGGATCAGCGGTCGTAAACTCTGCCACGGTTCGCTCCGGCCGAACCCTCACCTCAACACGTCTCCCGCCGGGAGTGGGACTTCCATTCCGAGAATGGATATCGCACTTCGCCCGGCCAGCTTAAGTCCAAAGGAAGATCAAATCGTGAATCCCTCCACCTTGAGTGCAGACCTGTCGCGACGCATTGATGCCTACTGGCGCGCGACGAACTATCTCGCGGTCGCCCAAATCTATCTGTTCGCGAACCCTTTGCTCAAACGGCCGCTGCAGTTGGCAGATGTGAAGCACATGTTGCTCGGTCACTGGGGAAGCACGCCGGGGCAGAACTTCATCTATGTCCATCTGAATCGTGTCATCAAGAAATACGACCTGGACATGATCTACATCTGCGGCCCGGGGCACGGCGCGCCAGCGGTCCTCGCCAACACCTATCTCGAGGGCAGCTACAGCGAAATCTATCCAGAGATCAGCCAGGATGAAGCCGGTCTGCAGAAGTTTTTCCTGCAGTTCTCATTCCCCGGCGGCATACCAAGCCATGCCTCGCCGGAATGCCCGGGCTCGATTCACGAGGGTGGTGAACTTGGTTACTCACTCAGCCACGCATTCGGCGCCGTTTTCGACAACCCGGAACTGATCGTCGCTTGCGTTATTGGCGACGGCGAGGCGGAGACCGGACCGCTTGCGGCGGCTTGGCATTCAAACAAGTTCCTCGATGCCGCGACCGATGGTGCAGTGCTGCCGATCCTGCATTTGAACGGTTACAAGATCGCCAACCCGACCGTGCTTTCGCGCATTTCCCACAAGGAACTCGATCAGTTGTTGCGCGGCTATGGATGGACGCCGATCTTCGTCGAGGGCGACGACCCCGCACTCATGCACGAAGCGATGGCAACTGCGCTTGATACAGCCATCGAGCATATCCACGCATGCCAGCGTGACGCGCGCAAGCACGGCAACAAGGAGCGTCCGCGATGGCCCGTCATCGTGCTGAGGTCGCCCAAGGGCTGGACCGGACCGAAGACGGTTGATGGCCTTCAGAACGAGGGCACCTTTCGCTCGCATCAGGTACCGATTTCGATCTCTGCATCGAAACCGGATCATCTGGCCCAGCTCGAAGAGTGGCTCAGGAGCTACCGGGTCGAAGAGCTGTTCGATGCCGAAGGTTGTCTGCTGCCGGAACTGGCCGAACTGGCACCGACAGGTTCACGCCGCATGGGCATGAATCCGCATGCCAATGGCGGATTGCTGCTGCGCGATCTGGAGATGCCCGACTACCGCGACTACGCCTGCGATGTCCCCGTTCCCGGCACTCGCGGTATTGGTGACACCCATGTGATGGGACCGTTCCTGCGTGACGTGGCGGCTCGCAACATGGCGGCCCGCAACTTCCGCGTTTTCGGCCCGGACGAGACGCTGTCGAATGGACTTGAAGCCCTGTTCGACGTAACCGAGCGTCAATGGGATGCCGCCACGCAAGCCAATGATCAATGGCTGGCGCCGACGGGTCGGGTCATGGAAATGCTCAGTGAGCATCAGTGTCAGGGCTGGCTGGAAGGCTACCTGCTGACCGGACGGCACGGCCTTTTCAATTGCTATGAGGCATTCGTCCACATCGTTGATTCGATGTTCAACCAGCATGCCAAGTGGCTCGACATTTCACGTCGTTTGCCCTGGCGTAGCAGGATTGCCTCGTTCAATTATCTTCTCGCCTCGCATGTCTGGCGTCAGGATCACAACGGCTTTTCCCACCAGGATCCGGGCTTCATCGATGTCGTCATGAACAAGAAGGCGTCGGTAGTACGCATCTACTTCCCGCCCGATGCCAATTGCCTTCTGTCGGTGATGGATCACTGCCTGCGCAGTCGTCACTACGTCAACGTCGTGATCGCCGGCAAGCATCCAGCGCCGCAATGGCTGAGGATGGAGCAGGCGGTCGCGCACTGCACCAAGGGTATCGACATCTGGGACTGGGCAAGCAGCGATGCCGGCGGCGAACCCGATGTCGTTATGGCCTGTTGTGGCGACGTTCCGACGCTGGAAACACTGGCTGCCGTCTCGATAATGCGCGAATACCTGCCGACGCTGAAGGTCCGTGTGGTCAACGTCGTCGACCTGATGCGACTGCAGCCGTCGGGCGAACACCCGCATGGCTTGAATGATGAAGAATTCGACGCCCTGTTCACCCGCGACAAGCCGATTATCTTCGCCTTCCACGCCTATCCATGGTCGATCCATCGACTGACCTACCGGCGCACCAACCACGTCAACATGCATGTGCGTGGCTACAAGGAAGAGGGCACGATCACAACACCCTTCGACATGACGGTGCGCAATGATCTCGACCGCTTCCACCTGGTGATGGACAGCATCGATCGCCTGCCACAAACCGGTGACGACGGTTTGAGGTTGAAGCAGATGCTTTCCGAAAAGCTGGTACAGCATCGCCAATACATCGATGTGCATGGCCAAGACATGCCCGAAGTTCGCAACTGGAAATGGACACCGGTCGCGCCACCCGTCCCAGCTCTCAACGACGTGCCGTGATGACTTCCGTCAGCGCACGCAGTGGGGCATCAGCGACGCCTGTAGCAGTAGCAATTCAGCAGCCGCATTCGGGTGTCGTGGTGGGAAGTCGTCGGTGTGTGCGGCTGGAACTTCGGCGATCGCTCGGGGAGTGATCTCAAAGCCATCCATTCGCAAAACCTGCGCGTCGCAGCCCGGTCGTGATGTAAGGACTAGCGCGTATCAGTCGCCATAACAGGCCGGAACGGAAGTTCTCGCACATCATGACGACCGGCCCCAGGTTGATACCGAAGTGGAAATCTGACGTCCACGGCAGTGCAGTTTCCGATTCGCTGGAATAGGTCGGATTGACACTGCACAGGAACGAGTATTTCCCGCTCGCCTGCGGATACGCGTCCTGCAGGTACCGGATCGTGGGGAGCACGATTTCCGGCGCGAAAGGCAGCGACGCCGCGACGGCCCAGGGCGCTATCGTCCCGTCGTCGGGACCGTAGGGTGCGCCACGAGCGACGTAGTTGAAAAAGCTGCGATCAATGCCGCCGATCCGCCGTTTAGTAAAGCCTGGACCGTCGCTCGCCGTCAGCCCCCAGAAATTGGCGCCATAGCCCACCAACTCCAGCGGATTTCGAATCGCGTAGGCGCGCTGGGCGAGCGTTGCGCGGCGGCTGTTCTCGAAGTAATCGATCCCTTTGTCGCGCATGAAGGCATCCTGGATTTCGCGCAGGTCGAGCCAGCAGTGCGAGTACTGGTGTATGAATAGTGGTCCGCCATAGAGGTACTCATACCCATCGACCGTCTTCCATTCATAAGAGGATGCCCATGCGGTGTAACTCTCTGCGGGCAAAGGGTGTGTCGGCGAGCCTAGCGCCAGCACGTACAGCAGGAGCGCCTCGTCATAACCCTGCCAGCGGTAGGGAAGGAAGCCCCTTCTTGGCTTCCAGCCGTGAGTCAAGGTCGCACCGCCGTTGCAGGCCCACTGCCAGTCGACGCGTCGGTACAGGAAGTCGGCGAGATTGCGGATTTCCCGCTCCTGCTCATCGTCCCGTTCAAAGTAGCCAGCGGCAGTCAGTATGCCGGCCAGCAGGAAGCCGGTATCGACGGTCGATAGCTCGCAACCCCCGGCACGACGACCTGTCGTCATGTCCAGGAAGTGGTAGTAAAAGCCCTTGTATCCGGTCGCACTCGCCGACGCGTCATGAGGGCTGCTTCGCAAGAAGCGCAGCACCAGAAGCGTGCTTTCGATTGCCGCGGCGCGCGTGATCCAGCCACGCTCGACTCCGACGGGATAACTGGCCAGCGCAAAGCCCACCGCCGCGATGCTCGCGTCGCATCCGTGTTGCGATTTGTCGGCAACCAGACCGTTGAGCGGGCTGGTCTGATGCAGGAAGTAATCGAAGGCTTCACGTTGTAACGTATCCAGTCGTTCTTCACCGAAATCAGCCAAACACTTTTCGCGATCGCTGTGCTCGTCTGGCGACTTCGATCGCTCTTTCATGGTTGCGCCGGTTTCACGAATCCATCCTGGTTCAAGCGACGTCGCCAACGCGCAGTCGGTAAATCATGTAGGTCAGCGCGGTGAAGGCAATGAGACCACTGGGGATGTAAAGCGTGGAATAGCCGAGACTTCGGAACGCCACCGCGCCGGCGATTCCGCCAAAGAGAAATCCCGAGATGATGAGGAAGCAGAGGCGCAGCCGCCGCGAATCGACGGGAATACCGCGGATCGAATGGCCGAGGAAGATGCCCAGATCGGTGAACATGCCGGACAAGTGTGTGGTGCGAACAACGGCACCGCTGTAAGTGCTCACCATAGCGTTCTGCAGTCCACAGGCGAATGACGCGGCGTACATACCGAGAAGGTTATTGCGGTCGAGCAACGGGACGGTGATGCAAAGAAGAACAGCTTCCAGGAGCAGAGCCACGCCGTAGCGCCGACCCAGCTGTAGCGTACTGTCCTGAATGATGAAACCACTTGTCACGGTGCCAGCCATGAAAGCGCCGATGATCGCCGCGAGGTGAAGAGCTGCCGACATATCCAGCGATGCCAACGCTGCGGCGAGCATCGATGTGATTCCGGTCAAATGGGTGACTGCCTGATGCTTGAAGCCGAGCAGCGCAACCGCGTTGATGATTCCCGCGACGAAAGCCAATGCAAACGCAGCCGCCCAGACCCACCGAGGAAGTTTTGAAATCATTGGTTGCCAAGGCCGGATGGCAGTGCGTGGTGCCTGCAGTGAATCAACTTGTGGAGCGGGTTCGGTGCGCGGGAATTGGCAGGCGTTGCGCCACTTACGCTCGCACCAATCACGCAGACGCGCCGAAGAGCGCGCCGACGGCCGTGGTCAGGCCCATCGCCAATGAACCCCAGAACGAAACACGCAACACAGATGCGAGCACCGGCGCGCCACCTGCACGCGCAGCTAGCAAACCGAGCAGGGCGAGGAAGAGAAGCGAACCACCGGCGAGGCTCCACATGAGCGCAGCAACGGGAGCCACGAGAACGACGAGCAGCGGAAGTGCCGCCCCTGCGGCGAACGTACCAGCAGAAGCCAGTGCAGCTTGAACGGGTTTCGCGGCCAAGGTGTCGGATATGCCAAGCTCATCCCGACCATGTGCGCCAAGCGCATCGTGGCTCATCAGTTGCGTGGCGACCTGCAATGCCAATGACCTATCAAGACCACGTCCAACATAAATCGATGCCAGTTCTTCGTGCTCCTGCTCTGGATTTGAAGCCAGCTCCTGGCTTTCACGCAATAAGTCGGCACGCTCGGTATCCGCTTGCGAACTGACTGAGACGTACTCGCCAGCAGCCATCGACATGGCTCCTGCAACGAGGCCGGCGACGCCCGCAACCAGTATCGCTCGGGTGTCTGCCCCGGCAGCTGCAACGCCCAATACCAAGCTGGCGGTGGACACCACTCCATCGTTTGCCCCCAGGACAGCGGCGCGTAGCCAGCCAGTTCGATGTGTTCGATGCCGTTCGCTGTGTCTCATGCCATCTCCCGGAAGTGGATGTGATCAGCGTACTTGGCCTCTTCCTCCAGCGTACTACTCATAGTATCCATTCGCAGGGATCAGGCGGCGTCGCTACCTCCATGCTTGTCGCCGGACTCGAACTGGCGGATCCGACGCGCGCGGTGAACAGCGACGCCAGGCTGACCTTATTTGGTGACGACGACGGTTCCCTTCATGAGTGCCGAGTGGCCTGGGAACGAGCAGAAGAAAGTGTAGTCGCCTCCGGCAACGAGTTTGCTACCAGGAAACTTCGCGCTGGTTTTCGCACCGCCGCCGATCATATCCGTCGTCGCAACAATGGCCGGGTCGCCCTTGGGCACGTAGCCCGCAGCGGCACCGGCTTTCATTCCGGCTGACGCGATGCGCGCCATGTCAACGGTCTTGCTGATGACTACGTTGTGGCCCATGGCTGCCACCGGCAACTTGCCGGTATGCACCAACTCGATGGAAATGCTCGCGCAGGAAGCGGAAACAGTCACCGTTTTGAGGTTGAACTGCATTTGATCGCTACCTGCCAGTGCAATCGTGCAGTTAGGCGCCGCATGGGCGAATGACGCTGCGCCAAGCAAGCCAAGGGCAAGGAAAGTGGTTGGAATATTCATCGTGATGTCTCCGTGGGTTTGACTTTGAGGGTGGGTTGGGAAGGGTTGATCGCTTGCTCGACGGCTGCAAGGAATTCCGGGTCTGCTTTGCTGCCAATCTTCTCGGTGCGCGCAACGATGCGACCCTCGCGATCGAGCAGAATCAGCTCGCCGGTGTGGTTGAAATCGCCGCTCGCCAATTTGCGATAGCGCACGCCGAGCACGCCCGCCACGGTCGACACGGCGCTTTCCTGCGGCGATGCCAAGGTCCATCGGGTGGTGTCGAGCGTACGCTGTTTTGCCAGCGCCAGCAGTGCAGCGGGCGTGTCGTTGGTCGGGTCCATGCTGATGAACAAGAGACGCAGGCCGCCGAGTTGTGCAGGTGTCAGCGCCTTTTCGATGCTCTTGCCGGCATCCACGATCAGCGGGCACATGTAGGGGCAGGCGGTGTAGAACATGGTCACCAGCTGCGGCTCGCCGCGACGGCTTCGCCAGTCGAAGCCTTTGCCGTCCTGGTCGATCAACACCACGGGCAACTGGTAAACCGAATCACCCGGAAGCGCCGCATCCGGCGTCGTGCCAAACGCAGGCGCGGCCAGCGTCAGGCAGCACAGCATCAGCATTCCGCGGATCAGGTGGGTAGTGTTCATTCAACATTCCTTGCACAGCGAAAGCCAAGATTGGTGGTGGTGTCCTTGCCGTTGAGCGAACTCAGCATGGCCACCCGCATCAACACCGCGTAGTTCTCGCGATCATTCATCGAAAGTGCGCCGGCACCACAGAACTTCAGCCGATCAGCGTCACCCTGGTTGCGGTTGTCGGATGCAATCAGCAGCGACGAGTAGTCGGCGGTCCATTCCCAGACCAGTCCATGCAGGTCTTGCACGCCATAGGCATTGGCCGCCTGCAGGCCAACGCGCGGCAGCGCTCTATTCGAAGGGCGCGAGTACCAGCCGAGAATGCGCTCGCGCCAGGCCGGATTCGTTCGCGCATCCAACTGCGTCTCGTCAGCGGCGGCGGCGTATTCCCATTCCGACCACGTTGGCAGTCGTGCGCCTTCCGCGTCGCAATATGCCGATGCGGCGAACCAACTGACCTGGGTGACTGGCTGTTCCGGTAGCGCTTCACTACCTAGCGTGGTCGGTCCGGACCAGTGCGACAGATAGCGTGGCTCAGCAAACACCGACGCCACGTGATCACTCTGCCATTGCGGATGTGCCCGCAAGAAAGCGAGGAAATCGCCATTGCTCACCGGGCGCTTCTGCAACTCAAACGCGGCGACCTGCGTGATAGGCACGTCTTCGTACTTGAGTGCTGATCGAAAACTGCCGGCGGGCATCTGCACCCATACCACGTCGCTGGCGAAAGCGGCGACGGGCAGGGCTAGCAGCAACATGGCGGCAAGGCGTTGCATGACAATCAGTGCCCTTCGCCTTCAGCCGGTTTCGCAGCTTCTTCCTTGCGCGCCTTTGCAGCATCTTCCTTGCTGATGACGCCACCCGGGTTATCCCAGCTGTTGAGGACGTAGGTGGCAATATTGGCAACTTCGTCGTCGGTGAGCTGCAACATCGGGGGCATCACCGAGTTGTATTCCTTGCCGTTGACGGTGACCTTGCCGGTCAGACCGTGCAGGATGGTGTGCGGCACTCGCTGCGGATCGGCCTTGATGTAGTCCGAGCCAGCCAATGGCGGGAACACGCCCTCGAGACCCTGTCCGTTGCCTTGGTGGCAGGTGGAGCAGGTGCCGGTGAACAGCGCTTCGCCCGCCTTGATCTGCTCTTCCTTGGTCAAGACTCCGCCGGAGTTGGCGACTGCAGCCGCACTGACGGCCGCCATGTTGCCGCCACTGGCACGATCACCCAGATAGGTTTCGTCCACTTCCTTACCGGAATAGATTTCCTTGTTCTCCGGACCTTCGGCTTTGAGGATGCCGAGTGCACCCTTGTTGAAGGCGCGGAAGATCGAGTGATCGACCAGCACGTAGCTGCCCGGTACTTCCATGTGGAACTGCATGATCGCTGCGCCGCCCGAAGGGATCAGTGTGGTCTGCACGTTTTCCTGGAAGTTGGTACCGCCTTCGTACCAGACCTTGTCGAAGATCTCGCCAATGACATGGAAGCTTGATACCAGGTTCGGACCACCATTGCCCACGAACAATCGCACCGTCTCACCGGTCTTTGCCGTCAGCGCCTTGTCGCCGGTCAGCGCACCTTCGCTACCGTTGAACAGCACGTAGGTCGGGTTCTCGTCGATGCCCTTTTGCATGTCGAAACCCTGGTGACCCTTCTCGCGATACTTGCCGGTCGTGTAGAAATCACCCTGCATCACGTAGTACTCCTTGTCGACCGGCTCCAAACCTTCTGGCGGCTCGACCAGGATCAGGCCGTACATGCCATTGGCAACGTGCATGCCGACCGGCGCGGTGGCGCAGTGGTACACGTAGAGGCCGGCGTTGAGCGCCTTGAAGGTGAACTGGCTGGCGTGGCCGGGCGCGGTGAAGCTCGACGCTGCACCGCCACCGGGGCCGGTAACGCCGTGCAGATCGATGTTATGCGGCATCTTGCTGTCGGGCATGTTTCGCAGGTGGAACACAACGGTGTCGCCTTGGCGCACGCGGATGAAGCTGCCGGGCACAGTGCCGCCGAATGTCCAGAAGGTGTAAGTGACGCCTTCGGAAATCGGCATTTCCTTCTCGATCACGTCGAGGGTGACGTTTACCTTGGCCGGCGCGCTGCGACCGGTCGGCGGCGGCACTTGCGGAGGCGACGTCAACACCGCATCAATCGGCTCACCCTGCGGTGGGCCGAAATCGCCCTTGAGCGAGCCACCGGTTTCTCCCGGTGCCGTCGCGGCGGCCTTCGCAATGGCAGGGTCGGCGGCGTTTCGTGATTCGTTACAGCCCGCGAGCGCGAGTACCGTAACGACCAGCAGACCTACAGGAATGTTCTTCATGGTGTCGAATCTCCACCTTGGTAAAAGGGACTATCGGTATGGTCCGCAAATGCGCAACGCACTGCGTTGACCCAGATCAAGCAGATCCGGGAACTCCCGTAGAAAGTACGTATTCGCGCAGCAGAAGGCGGTTCGCTTGACTTGGCTCAACGCGACCCATCGAGGCAGGGGCGATGCTAGCCACGCTTTTTGAAGCGCTTGCCATGAACCTAAAAACTGTCTACACCCTGCCTACCATGTTGTGTATGTGCGCTGTCGTCTCGGCACAGACGCCAACGATTGCGCCCGAGTGGAACTTCCGCCTGCGCCACGAACAGGTCGACGACGCAGCATTCAGGGCCGATGCCCGCGCCGACACGCTGCGCCTGCGCGCAGGTTTGCGGTTTGCCTTTGCCGACCATTGGTCGGCACTGCTGGAAGGCGAAGGCGTGGTTGCAGCGGGTGACCGCTACAACAGCGGCGCAAATGGGGGGACACGTTACCCGACGGTGATCGATCCGGAAGGCGCCGAACTCAACCAGGCCTGGATCGGCTGGCATGACGCGCGCTTCGCCGCCACGCTGGGACGACAGCGCATCCTGCTCGACAATCAGCGCTGGGTCGGCAACGTCGGCTGGCGCCAGAACGAACAAACGTTTGACGCGGTCGTCACCGAATGGAAAGCCACCGACGCGTTGACCGTGAAAGTCGATTGGCTCGCCAGCGTGCAGCGCGTCAATGGCGATCATGCGCTCGACAGCTTCGCGCGCGATCGCGATCTCAATACGCATTTGTTCAACGTCGCCTACAAGCTCGCCGCGCAGCAGTGGATCGGATACGCGTACCTGCATGAAGACCTCGACGTTGCAAGCGCATCGACGGCAAGCTTCGGCCTGCGCTGGAGCGGTGATTGGACAACGGATGGCAGTGGTTGGGCATGGTCGGCTGAAGCGGCCCGCCAAAGCGACTACGCCGACAATCCGCTTGGTTTCGCGCACAACTATTGGTTGCTCGAACCCGCTTACAGCGTGCAAGGAACCACCATCAAGCTCGGCTGGGAACACCTCGGCGGCAACGGTCGGCACGCGTTACAAACACCACTGGCGACGCTGCATGCCTTCGATGGCTGGGCCGACAAATTCCTGACAACACCGGTCGGCGGACTGGAAGATCGCTATCTGTCGGTCGGTGGCAAGTTCGGACACATCGGCGAGGGTCGCTACGCATGGACGGTTGCCTATCACGACTATCGCGCCGACACGGCCACTGCCGGCGGCTCGAACTACGGTCGCGAATGGGACGCGTCGCTAGGCTTTCCGCTAACGAATGGACTCACCGCGCTGGTCAAGCTGGCCGACTACCGCAGTGACGGTTTTGCGCGCGACACGACCAAGTTCTGGCTGCAACTGGAATGGATCGGCCCGAAGTAGGCCGCGCCCATTGGCTACTCCACCGTCGTACGTGAATTCCAGCTCGGATCATCGAACAGTTGCTGATAGTCGAGCAGCGCCGCGCGCAAGCTGGCCATGGCGGCCTTGTCCTTGAGGTCCGACTTCAGCCCGGCGCTGCCATGAATCAGCTTGGCGATGACCTGGTGCAGGACCGCATCGGCGTCTGGATCGAGCTTGCAGTTGGCAATGATGTGGTCAATCGACTGGCCGATCATGCCAACCTCGGCCAGTGCCTGTTGCCGGCTCATGTGGCCCATTTGAAGGTGCCGCAGCGCCTCGACTGATGTGCGAATGTTGGCCATGCCGGTGCGCAGTGGCGCGTCGGTGGCCCAGCCTTGGGCAGGCGCTTGCGGGGATGCGGCGACGACAGTCTGGTGCTGGTCGTGCTCGTGCTGCACTTGACCCTGCGCGGCGACGGGTGCAACTGCCCCCAGACAGAACAAACCCGAAATAACGATGGACAGCTTGAGATAGTGCATTGGAAACCTCCCGATGGTGGTCTTGTCGTCAGTCACTCCATCTTGGTTCGAATGTGCAGACGGTGCACTGATCCAGATCAACCAGGGAACTCTTGGACGATTACGCCACCATCCGTAACCGATCCTGCCGGAACGATGTTCTCAGCGCTTCGTCGAAACCCTGGCGATGCGTGCGTGCAATGTTTCCAATGCAGGCCCGGGATCAAGGCCCTGCCCGGCCAAGCACTCACGGTCAAACAAGGTTTCGCCATAACGATCACCACGATCGCACAGCAGGCTGACGATGCTGCCGGCTTCGCCGCGTTCGCGCATGCGTTCGGCCAGCCGCAGGCAGGCGATCAGATTGGGGCCCGACGAGCCGCCGTAGCGTTGGCCAGGCAAATCTTCCAGCAGCCACGCTGCGCCAATTGAATCGACGTCGTCGATCTCCTCGACGGCATCAACAATTTCGAACAGGAAACCCGGTTCAACGCGCGGTCTGCCAATGCCTTTGATCGAGGTCGGTCGGTCCGCGCAGACAGTACGATCTCGCAGTAGAACGCGATGTTTGGGAACGCAGGGAAATCGATGCGCAGCAGGTGCGTATCGGCAGAACGTGCTGCCTCGCGACGCAGTTGCGCGAGGGCCTCGTTCACCCAAGCACGATCCGGATTGTTCGCCGCTCGCGATGGCCCCTCGGTCAGCGCAGCCGCGTCAGCCAACCCAGCGGGTGATGAGCGAGCGCAATGCCGATCATCGTCAGATAGACCATCAGCGCCGCCACGTAGCAAATCGCTCGCGTGCGCGGCGTACGTCCGCGCTTGAGCGCGAACGTGCCCAAGCCCACGTAGACGAACAGCAACACAATCTTGGCCGTCAACCAACCGTTCGCGAAAATCGCGCCAGGCAAGATCGTCAGCAGCATCAATGCCGCGGTCAGCAGCACGGTGTCGACGCTGTAGCTGAGATAGCGAACGGGCGCAGCCATTGCGATAGGCGAGTTGCCGAGCTGCACCAGCAGGCCGCGCAAGAGAAAAATGACGCCGCTGCAGATCACCGCGGCAATGTGCACCCATTTGATCTGCGCATAGAACTCGATCATCGCGCTGCTCTCATGGGAGGTGCGCCCATTGGCAACGCTCTCATCCCGGTTTGCCATCTGCGCGTGGTGACAAATAGATGCGGCCAATCCGAAAAACCCACGGCACGAAGGCGATCAGCCAGCCGATTGCAGCAGCGGCCTGCCACGCAAAATGATCGGGTGCCAGTTCGGCAACGACGCGCATCACCGCGACCAGTTGCACGGCGACGAACGCAAACCATGCTGCGCCCGGCATGGTCATTGGACGTCCGGAATGGCCTTGGGTCACGCGCGTCACCATGGCGATGAGAGCGCTCCCAAAGAAACCGATAAACAGGGCGTGGGCCGGTGCGCGGCCAAGCCAGTCGATGCCGCTGGCGGCGTAGGCAACGCTTTGTCCTGCGTAAAGCGCAAACGTCACCGGCAACCACGCCAGCGCCGCGAACAGCACCGCGAGGATGCGCGGCTTGGCTCCACGCGGCCACCAGCGCCACAGCATCGTCGCGGTCAGTGCCAGCAGCGGCAGGTCGACCACCCACAGCCAGCCGTTCGCATGCAGCAGTTCCAGCGCGAGATGGCCGAGTACCAGCGGCCAGAACACGGCGAGCAACCACATCGGTCGCCACGGCGTGTAGCCCACGACGACGCTCGCGGCGAAGAACGGAAACATGCGATGGGCGACAGTCACGTAGACCGGCAATAGCAACCCGAACGTACCGATCTTGATGTTGACGATTGCCCACGACGGGTCTGCGCCGAACAACACCGCGCCCCAGGCGAGCAATCCGACCAGTCCGAGCAGCAAGGCTGTAAAGCACGAGCGTGCATGCCACGTGCTGCCCTTTTCGCGCCACAACAACGGGGCTAGCGTTACCAGGCCTGCGATCCACCCGGCCAAGGTCATCGCGAAGCCGACGACGATGCCAACTTCCCAACCCATCACCCCCAGTAGCGTGGCGATCTGACCGCCGAACATGCCGATGCCGACCGGCGCGTAACGCCAGCGCGGGAAATCTGGCTGACCCATCCAGCGCGGGAACGTGGTCAACAGGAAGCCGAACATGAAACTCGGCAGCATCTGGTACTGCATCACGAATGCGTGCAACCAGCCTGCGTACGGCGTGGGTTGCGGCATCGACAGCACAGGCCAGCGCGTTGCGATGAGCCACGCCGCCCACCACAACATCGCCAGCAACAGGTTGGTCGCGCCGATAAAGAACATCAACCGATGCGGCGCGTTGGCAAGCAAGGCGGGTGACATCGAATCGCGTACGACGGAAGTACTCATTGGCAGTGTACCGGCCGGTACATGTCACTCAGTGTTGCGTGCGAGTTTCGCGCGTTCGATTTCTGCCTCGGCCAAAGCGTCGCGTCGAGGAGCAACCCACAAGCGGAACACGAACCAGCACAGCGCCAGCGCACCGATACTGAAGAGGATATCGCCCGGCATGCGCATCCATATCAGCATTTCCACGATGGGTTTCTGCATGAATTCGGCGGAGCGCGCATACCAATAGCCATGTTCGATCGCAGCCAGCAGTTGCATCGTGCCTAGTGGCAACAAGGTGAGCACGCCCATCAGGGCCAAACCGATGTTGAGGCACCAGAACGAGGTTTTCAGCGACCGCGTGTCCCAGACCATCTGTCCACGCAGACCGCGTAAGCAGAACAGCACCAGCGCGATGCCGAGCATTCCGTAGACACCGAACAATGCCGTATGCGCATGCAAGGCGGTCAGGTTGAGCCCTTGCATGTAGTACAGCGACAGCGGCGGATTGATCAGGAAGCCGAACAGGCCGGCACCGACCAGGTTCCAGAACGATACCGCGATGAAGAACATCACCGGCCAGCGATACGTCGCCATCCACGGCGTGGCCTTGCCGAGGCGATAGGTGTGATAAGCCTCAAAGCCCAGATAGGCCAGCGGCACCACTTCAAGCGCACTGAAGCTCGCACCCAGCGCTACGACCGAGATCGGCGTGCCGACGAAATACAGATGGTGCAAGGTGCCAAGCACGCCACCGGCCATGAAGATGATCGTCGCAAACAGCACCGCGATATTCGCCGTCGATGTCTTGATCAATCCAAGTCGGGTAAAGATCAGCGCCATTACTGCCGTCGCGAACACCTCGAAGAATCCTTCCACCCACAAGTGCACCAGCCACCAGCGCCAGTATTCGACTTCGGAAATGTGGGTGTGTTCGCCCCACATCAGGGCCGCGCCATAGAATAGACCGATGGCAACAGTCGCCATGAACAGCAGTCCGATGATCGATTTGGAATCGCTGGCAGGTCCACGCAGGATCGGCCACAGCGAGCGCCCTACCAGGGTCACCCAAAGCAACAGGCCAACGAAAAGATATACCTGCCAGAAGCGGCCCATGTCGGCGTACTCCCAACCTTGGTGGCCAAACCAGAAGTTGTGTTCCAGCGGCAGGATCTGCATCACCGCGAACCATTGCCCGGCAAACCCGCCGATCACGATCAGCAGCAGCGAGACGAACAGGAAGTTGACTCCGAACCGCTGATATTTGGGCTCATGCCCGGACAGCGCTGGCCCGATGTACAGACCGGTCGCAAGCCAGGCGGTGGCGATCCAGAGCACCGCCAACTGGGTATGCCAGGTGCGGGCCAGCGAGTACGGCAGGTAATCCGACAATGCGAAACCGTAGGCCTCCTGGCCCTCGACCTGGAAGTGCGCGGTGATTGCGCCAAGCACGATTTGTGCGATGAACAGCGCCAGGACCACCCAGAAATATTTCGCGGTTGCGCGCATCGACGGCGTGATCTTCAGCGACGCGAACGGATCCGATGCTGGAATCGTGTGCGCCTCCTCGCCTCGCCCGTGGGTGACTGCGTAATGCCAGCCAAGAATCGAAATTCCGGCAATCAGGAACAACACGCTGAAAGCCGACCATACCCACATCGCGGGCGGTGGCGTGTTGCCAACCAAGGGTTCGCTCGGCCAGTTGTTGGTGTAGGTCACCTTCTTGTTGGCCATGCCGTCCTTGGACGGGACCAGGGTCTGCCCGTTGCTGGCGCGCTCGGTGGTGGCTGCCCAGGCAGTCCACCAGAAGAAACCGGTCAGCGCGCGGCGGTGATCTGCCGTGTCGACCGTGCCCTGCTTCATCGCATAGGCCTCGCGCAGCTCCGCAGTCGCCGGGTCGTTGCTGAACAGGCTTTCGTAATGTGCGGCGACGTTCGACAGCGCGGCAACGCGGTCCACGCTCAACGTGATCGTGCCAGTCGCAACGTCGTAGGTATTGGCCCGCATCATTGCCTGCAGGCGGCCACGCAACCTGGCTTGTTCCTCGGCAGGCAATTCGGCATAAGTCGCCATGCCGCCATCGCGACGCGCCCAGATATCCAACACGCCGGTCGCCTCGCGATGCAGCCAGTCCGCACTCCAGTCCGGCGCGACATATGCACCGTGACCCCAGATCGACCCGAGTTGCATGCCACCGATCGATTGCCAGACCTGCCGGCCTTGTTCGATGTCGGCGCGGGTGTAGACCACCTGGCCACTCTCGGCGATCACCCGTTCCGGCATCGGCGGCGCGGCGCGGAATATCTCGCCTCCGGCCCAAAGCAGCACGGAAAAAGAGGCAACGAGAAGGGTGGCCAAGGCCAGCCAAAGCTTTCGGGTATTGCTCATGGACATACTCCATTGCGGACGGCGCATATTCGGCCGCGCATCGCACTTGTCGCCATGACGCAGGTCAAGTGATGCTGATCCACCACCATACAGAGGAACCCGCCCAGGGCGATGGAGTCAGTCGCGCAACACCGGAGCTGCCAGTGCCTCAAGCGAGTCGAGTCCGACCAGTTCCACCTCGCGCCGGTCAATCTGCAAAAGCCCCTCGTCCTGCAATCGTTTCAACACGCGGCTCACCGTTTCCGGTGCCAATCGCAAGTAGTTGGCGATGTCGGTCCGAGCCATGGTAAGCCGGAACCGGGTGGCAGAGAATCCGCGCGCGGCCAGTCGCCGCGAGAACTCGATCAGGAAGGCCGCCATGCGCTGATCCGCCGACCAGTCGCCGGCCAGTTGCAACGCTTTGCCGATGTCGCGACTCATCAGCCTGAAGAGCTGCTTCTGCAAGCCGGGCAGTCGACCTGCGAGTATCGACAGCTTGGGGAATGAAAAACGGCACAGCATCACCGTATCCAGCGCGATCGCGTTGCAGGGATAGCGATCACCGTGAATCGCGCTGAGGCCGATGATTTCGCCGGGCAGGTGGAAACCGAGCACATGCTCGCGACCGTCGGCGTCGATGATGTAAGTCTTGACAATACCGGCGCGAACGGCGGCAATCGCATCGAAGCGATCGCCCTCGCGGAATACGTGATCGCCTTCGTGCAGCGGGCCGATATGTTCGACCAGCATGTGCAACTCGCCCAGTGAAGATTTGTCCATGCCTTCGGCGACGCAGGCTTGCGAGAACGCGCATGTGGAACAGAAGTGGCGCAGGTCGCCGTCGTCTGCGACGACGCTTGGATCGAAACGGGGAAATGTGATATCGCCGGTCACGCTGGCACCCGCGATTCGCTCAGATGGCGTGCGAATAGCGTGGAGCCGTGGACTGCTGCCCAGCGCCACCAGTATCGAGATATCGGTCGAAGCACATCGCGATATTACGCAACAGCAGCCGACCTTGGGTGGTCGCAGCGACGCGACCATGCGCCAGCGTCACCAATCCATCGGCAACCAGCGGCGCCAGTCGCGCCAACGAGTCGGCGAAGTATTCTTCGAAATTCATGGCGTAACGGCGTTCCAGTGCTGCGATGGGAATCTCGCCCTGGCACATCAAGGCCTGGATCAAGTCGGCTCGCAGGCAATCGTCCTCATCCATGCGCATGCCACGAAACACCGGCAAGCGACCTTCATCGATCGCCGCTTGCCACGCCACCAGGTCGCGTGGGTTCTGGCTGAAGGTGTCGCCGATATGGCTGATCGCGCTCACGCCAAGACCAATCAGATCGCTGTCGGCGTGCGTGGTGTAGCCCATGAAGTTGCGATGCAGGCTGCCGTTCGCTTGCGCACGTGCAAGGTCATCGTCGGGCAGCGCGAAATGATCCATGCCGATGTAGACATAGCCTGCCGCATCCAGTTTTTCGATGGCCAGTTGCAGGAGCCCGAGCTTTACTTCCGCGCTGGGCAAGTCGGCCGATTCGATTTGTCGCTGCGCCTTGAACAGATGTGGCATATGCGCATACCCATACACGGCGAGGCGATCCGGTCGTGCCCTGGTGACAATGTCGAGCGTGCGTGCGAAGCCTTCCGGACTCTGTTTGGGCAAGCCGTAGATCAGATCGACATTGATAGAACGCATGCCGCTGTCGCGACAGGCATCGATGATGGCCAGTGTTTCGTCCACGTCCTGAATGCGATTGACGGCGGCTTGAACATCCGAGTCGAAATCCTGCACGCCAAGGCTGGCACGATTGAAACCGATGGCCGTGAGCTCGGCGACTTCATCGGGAGTGACGAAGCGCGGATCCAGTTCAATCGAAACGTCGCGCGCGTTCGAGTCACTGAAGTGAAAATTCCGCTGCAGCGAATTCATCACCTCGCCCAATTGCGCTGGTGAAAGGAAATTCGGCGTGCCGCCACCAAAGTGGCACTGGATGACATCGCGATCACGATCAAACAACGCCGGCATCATCGCGATTTCGCGGTACAGCCGCACCAGATAGCTTTCCGCACGCGCCTTGTCGCGGGTGATGGTGCGGTTGCAGCCGCAGTAGAAGCACGGGCTGGTGCAGTATGGAATATGCAGGTATAGCGACAGTCGACGCGGGATCGGATCGCCATTGCTCGCCGCCGCTGCCTCTCGCAACTGCGTTTCACCAAAATTCTCGTCGAACTGTGGCGCGGTCGGATACGACGTGTAGCGCGGACCCGGCCTGTCGTAGCGACGCAGCAGTTCCGGATCAATGCGTGGCATGGCGGCAGACATGGCTGCAACGTAGTCCGGCCGCGTCACCGGCGCCTTGACCCAAATCAAATGGCTGACGATCATCAACGCGATGCAAGACAACTACACCTTCTGCATCGCCCCGATGATGGACTGGACGGATCGGCATTGCCGGCACTTTCATCGGCTGCTGAATCCACGCGCTCGGCTGTATACCGAGATGGTGACGGCACCGGCGCTGCTGCACGGTGATCGCGAGCGCTTGCTTGGCTTTGATGCCAGCGAGCATCCGGTGGCGTTGCAGTTGGGTGGCTCGGATCCAGTTCAACTCGCGGCAGCGGCGCGGATCGGTGCGGAGTTCGGCTACGACGAAATCAACCTCAACATTGGTTGCCCGTCTGATCGCGTGCAGTCGGGTCGATTCGGTGCGTGCCTGATGCGCGAGCCGGCGCTGGTTGGCGACTGCGTCGCGGCGATGCGCGGGGCGGTGACGATTCCGGTCACGGTGAAGTGCCGCATTGGTGTCGACGAGCAGGACGAAGATGCCGGGTTGTTTTCGTTCGTTACATCGGTGCGCGATGCCGGCTGCGATGTCTTCATGGTGCACGCCCGCAAGGCGTGGTTGCAGGGTCTGTCGCCAAAGGAAAATCGCGATGTACCGCCGCTCAACTACGAGCGCGTGCATCGGCTGAAGCGCGAGTTTCCGGCGCTCACCATCGTCATCAACGGCGGCATCGTCAGTCTCGATGACGTGCGCTCACATCTTGAACAGGTCGATGGCGTAATGCTGGGTCGGGTCGCCTATCACGAGCCGTACCGCATCGCCGAAGTCGGCGTGATGCTCGATGGCGGCGAACTGCCTGATCGCGATGCCGTGGTGCATGGCATGCGCGACTACACGCGGCGCCACATCGCGAATGGCGGTCGTCTGCAACATGTCACGCGGCACATGCTTGGGCTGTATCAAGGCATGCCGGGCGGTCGCATCTGGCGACGTGCGCTCAGCGAGAACGCACATCGCGCGGATGCCGATTGGTCGGTCGTCGAAGACGCGCTGG
>JAYTAY010000209.1:0-4046 GCA_043737255.1 Luteimonas sp. | reverse complement strand
TGCGTGCGTGTACGCGGTCGTGTTTGGCGCGGGCATCTGGTATCTGCTCAAACTGGTGCGCAAGGGACCGCAGCCGCATGAGCCGGCACCGGACACGGATGATGGCGAGAAGACGCCGGCCAGGCCGTTGTCGGTGGGCAACAAGCCGATCGAACCCGATGGGGTGATCCAGCCATGATGGAATACTGGCTGCCCATCATCTGGTTCGGCGTGATCGGTTTCGGCGTGCTGATGTACGTCCTGCTCGACGGCTTCGTACTCGGACTCGGCATCCTCGCGCCGTTCGCCGAGGACCAGCACCAGCTCGACCTGATGATGAATACCGCGGCGCCGATCTGGGACGGTAATGAAACCTGGCTGGTGCTCGGCGGCGCCGGGTTGCTGGCGGCGTTTCCGAAGGCCTACGCGCTGATCCTGTCGGCGCTGTACCTGCCGGTGCTGATGATGCTGGTCGCGCTGGTGTTTCGCGGGGTCGCTTTCGAGTTCCGCTTCAAGGCGCAACGCAGCAAACGGTTCTGGGGTGCGGCGTTCGCGCTGGGTTCGCTGCTGGCGGCGTTCGCGCAGGGGTTGATCCTGGGGGCGCTGGTCGAAGGCATGCCGCTGAAGGAAGGCAAATACATCGGCGGCGCGTTCGGCTGGTTCAGTCCGTTCTCGATGCTGACCGGCGCGGCCGTCGTCTTCGGCTATGCGCTGCTCGGCTCGACCTGGCTGATCCTGAAAACCGAAGGCCGCATGCAGCTGATCGCGCGCACGCTGACGCGGCCGCTGGTGCTGGTGGTGGTGGTGTTCATGGGGCTGGTGAGTGCGTGGCTGCCGTTCCTCGACTCGAACATCATGGCGCGCTGGTTCGAGGGCGCGAATTTCCTGTGGCTGTCGCCGATCCCGCTGCTGGCGCTGGTGAATGCGTTCGCGTTGTGGCGTGCGGCGATGCACGAAGGTCGCGACACGGCGCCGTTCCTGCTGGCGCTGAGTTTTTTCGTGCTGGGATTCGCCGGACTGGTGCTGGGCATGTGGCCGAATATCGTGCCGCCGGCATTGAGCATCTGGGAGGCGGCGTCGCCGCCGTCGTCCCAGGGTTTCGTGCTGGTGGGGTTGATCGTGCTGTTGCCTGCGGTGCTGGGTTACACATGGTGGTCCTATCGCGTATTCAGCGGGAAGGTGACGGCGGAGACGGGGTATCACTGAGAAATGGGAATTGAAACAGGGACCCGGAGAAGCGCACTTATTTGGTCATGACGAGCAATAGCGACTCCGATTCCGGTCACACGGGTTCCGTCACACCCCCCTTTCCGACACAATCGACGTTGTTTCCCGTTGTGGCCGCAATGCAAGCCTACGTTTACAAAAGCCAGCACAAGCCCGACACCTATCTTTATCTGGCGGCACGCGACGATTTCGAGCGCGTGCCCGCATCCCTGCGAACCCAGCTGGGCGCGCTGCAGTTCGTGCTGGAAGTGGCGCTGACGCCGGAACGCAAACTGGCGATCGAGGACCCTGCCTTGGTCCGCGAACACCTGGTCACGCGCGGCTTCCATCTGCAATTTCCACCGGTCAGCGACCGCGATCCGATGACCGGGGATTGGGGCACCGATGTCTGAGCCGCGCCGTCCCGATCGAAACATCGTCATCGCCGCCCTCACCGGTGTGCTGTTGGCGGCGTTGACGCTATTCGGCGGCGTTGCCGCGGCGCTCGGCGGCTGGCTCGCGCAGCCGGCGTTCGCATTGGCGATTTCGTGGTGGCGTGGCAGTCGCGATGCAAGCAGTCGCGATGCAGGCAGTGACGACGCGGGCAATCGCCAACGCGCATCGCGCGACGTGCTGGCTCTGCTGCTGTTGTGGGGCGTTGGCCTGGGCGTGATGGCGTTGCTGTTGGCATGGCCATTGCTGGCGCTGCGCCAGACCGGCAGCCTCGGCGCGGCGATTGGCCTGAGCCTGGCCGCGGGCATCACCTTGCTCGGCTTGTGGCGGACATGGCCGTTGTGGCACGCGATTGAACGCGAAGGCGGCACGTTGCCGCAACGCTGGCGCGAGCTGGACCATGTCGAGGTCGGTGCGTGGCGCGGTTTGCTGGCGGCGTTGTGGATCGGACTGCTGGCGCTGGCCGTGCTGCTGCTGGCGTGGCCCGGACTGCTGCAACCGCAGTGGCACTGGGTGGCAGCCATCGCCTTCGTCGTCGCAACGCCGCTGCTGCACTGGGCCCTGCAGCGCACGCCGGCGCCGCAGCCGCTCGGGTTGTGGGACACGCTTGAGGACGACGGCGAAGAACATGATCCCGCGGCCGATGCCATCGACATGGATGGCGACCTCGATCACGCGCTGTACGCCGCCGCGCGTACCGGCCGCATCGATCGCGCCTTGGCGCTGCTTGAGTCCGGAGCGAATCCGCATGCACCACCACCCGGCGACGATCGCGACCAGCGCAGCCTGCCGTTGCTGGCGGCGGTGTTGCCCGACCTGCGCCTGCTGCGCGCGCTGATCGCGCAAGGTGTCCACGTCAACGGCGCGTATGCGGGCATGACGCCGCTGCTCGCCGCCACGCGCGACAGCTGGCATGGCCGTCCGGAAGCGGTGATGACGCTGCTGGCCAACGGCGCCGATCCGCGCGTCGCCGATGCCGCCGGCAACACGCCGCTGCATCACGCCGCGCGCAGCACCGATCCGGGCGTCGCCGCGCTGTTGCGCGATGCCGCCGCCGAGATCGACGCGCTCAATGACGACGGCCAGACGCCACTCGCCATTGCCTGCGCCGCCGGCAACTGGCGGCTGGCGCGGTTCCTGCTGGAACGCGGTGCGCTGGCGGAACCCGTTGGTGGCCAGCCGACGTTGTTGTCGGCAGCGGCCAGCGGCGACGACGATCCGGCCGGCGTGCAATTGCTGCTCAAGCACAAGGCGCGCGTCGATGCGCGGGATACACGCGGACGCAGCGCGTTGCACGAGGCGGCATTGGTGGGGCATGTCGATATTGCCGACGCGCTGCTCGCGGCCGGCGCCGACCTGCATGCGCGTGATGCGCAGCAACGCACGCCGTTCCTGGAAGCGGCGCAAAGCGGTTCGCTGCCGATGCTCGAACGCTTCGCCGAAGCGCGTCCGGATTTCGCCGCGTCCGATGCCGATGGCCGCAATGCATTGTTGCTGGCGATCGCATCGGAAAACGTTTCTCCGGCAGTGATGCGTCGCCTGCTGGAACTCGGCGCCGATCCCGAACACGTCGATCGCGAGGGCAAGCGCGCGATCGACCGTGCGGCGGAATGCGGGCGCTGGGCGATCGTCAGTGCGCTGGATCCGTCGTATCCGTTGCCGGGCAATGTCAGCGCCGACAATGACCAGGCCGATGGCGCGCACGATGGATTACTCGACCGCAGTCCGCTGACGTTGTTGAGCGAGGCATTGCAGGACGGGCGCGACGACGGGCGCGATGCGCTGGCGAAATTGTTGACGCCGCAGGAACTGGGCGGGCTGTTGTTCGAGCCATCCATGTCGTCAATGCAGATCGACTGGCTGGTGTCGTCCGGCGCGGACGTCGAAGTCCGCGACGGCCACGGCCAGACCCCGATGTTCGCCGCGCTCAGTCGCGGACCCGCTGCGCTGCCCGCTTTGCGCGCGCTGCTGCAACGCGCGGTGTCGCCGTCGGGCAGCGGAGGATTGGCGCGGTTCCTGATCGCCTGCGTGCAAGCCGATCATGCGGCGCTGGTGATCGAACGCTTCGCGCTGGACCTGCTGGATCGCGGCGCCGATCCTTTCGCTGCCGGGCCTTCTGGCGATCCCGCATTGATGCTGGCCGTGCGCCTGGACTGGACGAAATTGACCGAACGGTTGATGGCCTGTGGCGTCGATCCCGATGCGTGCGATGCCCACGGCATGACCGCGTTGCACCTGGCCGCGGCGCTGGGTCGCGAAGACACGCTGAAGCAACTCGTCGCACGCGGCGCATCGCCGGAGGTGCGCGCGGCTGATGGGCAGACGCCGCTCGGCGTGGCCTTGTCGTCGGGGCGCCGCGATCTGGCCGACTGGCTGGACTGGCGCGGCTGGCCGTTGCCCAGGCGCAC
>JAYTAY010000208.1:0-4055 GCA_043737255.1 Luteimonas sp. | reverse complement strand
GCGCGCACGAGGGCAACGATGCGGCGTTGTTCGGCATCGTCCAGGGCGGTATGTATGAGCCATTGCGCGAGCGTTCGTCATCGAGACTCCGCAACATTGGATTCGATGGTTATGCCATTGGTGGACTGGCCGTCGGCGAACCGGAAGCCGAGCGCAACGCAATGCTCGACGTGATCGCGCCGATGCTGCCGCCCGAGCAGCCGCGTTACCTGATGGGGGTGGGGCGGCCCGAGGATCTGGTTGAAGCCGTCGCGCGCGGCGTCGACATGTTCGACTGCGTGATGCCGACGCGCAATGCACGCAACGGTCACTATTTCACTTCGACCGGCACCGTCCGCATCCGCAACGCCAGATACGAGTGCGACACCAATCCGATCGAACCGGGTTGCGGCTGTTACGCCTGCAGCAACGGCTTCAGTCGCGCCTACCTGCGCCATCTGGACCGCTGCAACGAGATGCTGGCGCCGATGCTAGGCACCCTGCACAACCTGTGGTACTACCAGCGGTTGATGGCCGGCATGCGGGACGCGATCGAGCAGGGCAGCTTCATCCGCTTCCGAGAATACTTCTACGCAGCGAGGACGTAGGGTGGGCTCGGCCCATTACTGCCGTGACCGGCATGAAGAGTGGTGGGCCGAGGTCCTCCCTATGGAGCATTAGTTGCTTTTCGTAAGGAGCGGGTTGACAAAGGCGCCCCGCACAGCTTGAAAGCCTCGGCCGCTGGCCACATGGCATAATTCCCAGCTGTTTTGATCGTGGAACTGCCAATGAACCTTATTGACCTGTTGATTGCCCCCGCTTATGCCCAGGCTTCGCAACCTGCTCCTTCCGGTCTGTTCGGTGGAGGAATAAGCGCCCTGCTGATGCCGATCGTGCTGATTGGCGTGATGTATTTCCTGATGATCCGGCCGCAGATGAAGCGCGCCAAGGAACACCGCGGCATGCTGGAGAAGCTGGTCAAGGGCGACGAAGTGCTGACCAATGGCGGCATCGCCGGCACGGTCACCGACATCGGCGAGAACTTCATCTCTGTCGAGATCGCAGATAACGTCCGCATCCGCTTGCAGAAGGCCGCCATTGCCAATGTGTTGCCGAAAGGCACGCTGAAGTCCGCCTGATCCTTTCTCACTTCTAGGCGCACGGTCGCAACGATCGCGCGCGGTGGTACTCCATGCTCGAATTCGCACGCTGGAAATATGTCCTCATCCTGGCCGTGGTGTTGCTGAGCGCGCTTTATGCGCTGCCCAACATCTATCCGCAGGATCCTTCGGTACAGGTCACCGCCAATCGCGGTGCAAAGATCGACGCTGCGTTGCGACAACGGGTTGATGCAGTGCTGAAGAAGGCCGGTGTCGCGCCGAAAGCCGTCGAGATAGGCCGAGGCGGCAACCTGCTGGTGCGCACCACCAATCCTGACGCACAGACCCAGGTCGCGGATGCGCTGTCTGCGGAGCTTGGAAATGGTTATGTGGTCGCTCTCAACCTCGCATCGACCGTGCCTGGCTGGCTAAACGCGATCGGCGCCAAGCCGATGTTGCTTGGCCTCGACCTGCAGGGCGGCGTGCATTTCCTGATGGAAGTGGACCGCAAGGCCGCGGTCGACAAACGCTTCACGGCCTATACCGAAGACCTGCGCGTGCTGCTGCGGGACAACCGGATCCGCTACGAATCGGTCGAACGCCGGGGCGAGGATGCGATTGTGGTGACCTTGGTGCCCGGCGCGGATGTCGCGCAGGCGCGTTCCGTCGTTGAAACCAACATGCTGTCGTCCAATGCGGGCAAGCTTGGTGCCACGCAGGCCTTCTCCTACGTGTCACAAGGCAACACGATCACGGTGCGCGTGGCCGAAACCGAAATGGACAATCTCGCGGCACAGGCGATCGACCAGAATATCGGCACCCTGCGCAACCGGATCAACGAACTGGGCGTTGCCGAACCGATCATCCAGCGCCAGGGCCCCGAACGCGTGGTGGTGCAATTGCCCGGCGTGCAGGACACGGCGCAGGCCAAGCGCATCCTCGGTGCGACCGCCACGCTGGAATATCGCGGCGTGGTCGAAGGCAATGCGTTCGAGGCGCAACAAAGCGGCAATGTGCCGCCTCAGGCACGCATCTTCGAGAGCCAGGATCTGGGACCCGACGGCAAACCGCTTCCCGTGCTGCTGAACAAGCGCGTGATCGCTTCGGGCGAGCAGTTGCAGGATGCGTCCTCGTTCTATGACTCGCAGACTGGTTCGCCGGGTGTCCGCGTGCGCCTGAACAGCATCGGTGGGCAACGCATGTTCGAGTATTCCAGCCAGAACATCGGCAAGCCGATGGCGGTGGTCTACATCGAACGCATTCCCGAAGTGAAAATGGTCGACGGCAAGGAAGTGCGCAGCATGCGTACCCGCGAGCAGGTCATTTCGGTCGCGACTATCCAGGGCACGCTCGGCCGCGATTTCCAGACCACAGGCTTGGACAGCATGAAGGAAGCTGCCGATCTCTCCTTGCTCCTGCGCGCCGGTGCGTTGGCCGCGCCCATGGACTTCGTCGAGCAGCGCGTGGTCGGCCCGAGCCTCGGCCGTGAAAATGTCGATCGGGGCCTGAACGCGGTGCTGTTCTCGTTCGGCTTCGCATTGATCTTCTTCCTTGTGTACTACCGCATGTTCGGCGTCATCACTTGTGTGGCCTTGCTGTTGAACCTGTTGATGGTGCTTGCGGTGATGTCGGTACTCGGGGCAACGCTGACCCTGCCTGGCTTGGCAGGCCTTGCCTTGACCGTCGGCATGTCGGTGGACGCCAACGTGCTGATCAACGAACGAATACGCGAGGAGTTACGCGCCGGCATGCCGCCGCAGACTGCGATCGCCACCGGCTACGAGCGCGCGTCCGGCACCATCGCCGATGCCAACATCACCGCCATGCTGGCGGGCATCGCGCTGTTCGCTTTCGGCACCGGGCCGGTCAAGGGCTTCGCGGTGTCGCTGATCGTCGGCATCCTAACTTCCATGTACACCGCGGTGTCGGTCTCGCGCGGCATTGCAACCCTGATCTACGGCCGTCGGCGCAAGCTGAAGTCGGTCGCGATCTGAGCAGACAGACATGAAACCTTTCAACGTGTTTCCATACGACAGCAACTTCAACTTCATGCGTGCGCGCTGGATCTCGCTGTTCATCGCGGCGGCGATCATGTTCGTGGCGATTGGGGCGATGGCCGTCAACAGCTTCAACTTCGGGCTCGATTTCACCGGCGGAACGTCGGTCGAACTGCGCTTCGCCAAGCCGGTCGAATTGAATGGTGTGCGCTCGCGCCTGGCCACGGCCGGGTACGACAATGCGGTGGTGCAGACCTTCGGATCGGGCAACGACCTGTTGATCCGGCTGCAGCCGAAGGACGGCGCCTCACAAACTGACACCAGCGAGACTGCGGAAGCTGTGCTGCTTGCAGCATCGACACTCGACAACCCGGGACAACGGCGCAGCAGTGGTTACGTCGGCCCGCAGGTCGGCAAGGAGCTGGCTACCAACGGTATCTACGCGCTGTTGTTCGTGGTGATCGGCTTCGGCATCTACATCACGTTCCGCTTCGAATGGAAATTTGCGGTGGCGGCGATCATCACCACCCTGCACGATGTGGTGGTGGTGCTGGGCTGGTTTGCGCTGACCGGGCATGAGTTTGATTTGACCGTTCTGGCCGGCGTGCTGTCGGTGATGGGTTTCTCGATCAACGACACCATCGTGGTCTTCGACCGTGTCCGCGAAAATTTCCGCGGTATGCGCGCTCCGCCGCTGGACGTACTCAACAGGTCGATCAACCAGACCCTGTCGCGCACGGTGATCACGTCGTTCGTGGCCTTCCTGACCGTGATCGCGCTTTACCTGTATGGCGGCGGCTCGCTCAAGGGCATGGCCGAGGCGCAGATGATCGGCATCGTGATCGGTACGTTGTCGTCGATCTTCGTGGCGTGTCCGTTGCTGTTGTGGCTGGGCGTCAGCAAGCAGGACCTGATGCCGAAGGCGCGCGACGAAGCGGCGCTGGCACGGCGGCCGTAAGCGAGTCAGGAAACGCGAAAA
>JAYTAY010000207.1:0-1613 GCA_043737255.1 Luteimonas sp. | reverse complement strand
TTCCCAGCGCACGCCGGCCTGGTGGTTGCCGATGCGCTTGCGGGTATCGAAGCGCATTGCGACGGGGTCGGTGCCGTGCGGATCGACCCCCAACTGCGCCCGCGTCAACCCGAGCGGGTCATCGGTCCACGGCTGCGACAGGGCGCTCGCCACCCAGCGCACCCGGTTGCCCCGGTAGGGCGACCATTCGCCGACTGCATGCAACTGCGAACGCGCCGCCGCGCTGTGCGGGCGCTCGCCCCCGGTTCGGAAATGGGACGCGTGCACGCGCCAGCGCCGCGCGACATCCCGGCTCGTCCCCTCCAGCCTTGCCGCCGTCCGCCAGCTGTCGTGGCTTCCCGCCCAAGCCTCGACTTCGCCGCCGCTGCGTGTCTCGAGATCGGTATGCGCCACGATGGCCCCACCCGCGGCATTGCCGTACAGCAGCGCCAGCGGGCCGCGCAGGACCTCGATGCGGTCAAGCGCGCCCAGCGGAAAGTTTGCCGCTTGGCCTTGGCCATCCGCGGCCGAGGACGGGATGCCGTCGACGATCAGCTTGATGCCGCGGATACCGAACGTCGAGCGCGCGCCGAAGCCGCGGCTTTGCACCTGCAGGTCCTGCGCATAGTTGCCGCGGTCAGCCACGGTGACACCGGGTACGCGTTGCAGCGACTCCGACAGGTTCACCTGGCGCTGGCCGTCCCGCAGCGTATCCCCAACCAGCACGGTGACCGCTCCCGGAAATTGCGAGAGCGCACGGCGCAGTCCTACAACCTCCACGCTGTCGAGCGTGCGCGCATCGGAATCATCGGTCGGAGACGCCTGCGCCCAGCCCAGGCAGGGATTCAGCGCAATCACCGCCAGAAGAAAACACCGATGCTTCATGCCGGAATTGTCTCATGCAGCGTCTGGCAATCGCTTCCGGGCACGCACGCTTGCAACGAGTGGCCGAAACTCTCCTGCGGCTGCTGGATCGGCCAGTCGTCGTGGACTGTTGATCCCTCACGAACGAAAAAAGCGGGCCGAAGCCCGCTTTTTCATAACTGCAGCAAAGACGCGGCGGCTTACTCGGCGGGCACACCCTCGCCTTCTTCGACAGCCTTCATCGACAGGCGAATGCGGCCCTGCTTGTCGACTTCCAGCACCTTGACTTTGACCAGGTCGCCTTCCTTGAGCACGTCGCTGACCTTTTCCACGCGATCGTTGGAGATCTGCGAGACATGCACCAGCCCGTCCTTGCCGGGGGAGATGGTGACGAACGCACCGAAGTCCATGATCTTGGCGACCTTGCCTTCGTAGATGCGGCCTGGCTCGACGTCGGACGTGATCTGTTCGATGCGATCCTTGGCGGCCTTGCCGGCCGCGGCATCGACGGATGCAATGGTGATGGTGCCGTCGTCCTTGATGTCGATCTGGGCACCGGTTTCCTTGGTGATCGCCTGGATCACCGAACCGCCCTTGCCGATCACTTCGCGGATCTTGTCGGGGTGGATCTTGATGGTGATCAAACGCGGCGCGTACTCGGACAGCTCCGCGCGCGGTGTGGTCATGGCGTGGGCCATTTCGCCGAGGATGTGCAGACGACCCTGCTTGGCCTGGGCCAGCGCGGTCTTCATGATCTCTTCGGTGATGCC
>JAYTAY010000206.1:0-4080 GCA_043737255.1 Luteimonas sp. | reverse complement strand
AGCTTGCCCGGGTCCGACATGCGTTCGGACTTGATTTGCAGGATCGCGATCTTGTCGAGCAATTCGCCGAAGGACACCGGCACCAGGATTTCTGACATGGCACACCTTGAATTTCGATCAAACCGCAGTGTAACGGGCTGTAACCCCTCGACCGACAAGCAAATCCTTGTCCGCCTTCGCCGCGGACCGTATCATTGCGGCCCCACTGCGGAGAGGTGGCAGAGTGGTCGAATGTACCTGACTCGAAATCAGGCGTGCGTGTAAGCGCACCGAGGGTTCGAATCCCTCCCTCTCCGCCATATTGCAAGGTCCATTTGGATTTTTAGAGCTCTGCCGGCAACAACGTTCTCGTCACGCTCCGACCACGTCGGTAAACGAATCACGGTCCATGCCCAGGTTTTGCTTGAACCGCGGCCGTCGCTTCGCGCACATTGCGTTATGACTCTAAACAGCCAACATAATCGACCGACATGATCGAGTTCGGACACCTGACCCATGTCGGCCTGCGCCGCGAGTTGAACGAAGACACCTACTACGGTGATAGCGAGTTGGGTCTTTGGTTGGTGGCGGACGGCATGGGCGGGCACGAATATGGTGAAGTCGCCAGCGCCTTGGCACGCGAGACCATCGTACGCGAGGTCCGCGAAGGCACATCGCTGGCACAGGCGATCCGCATCGCCGACGAGGAGATCATCCGTGCCTCCAAGCGCCGCAATGAAGCACTGCCCATGGGCACTACCGTCGTGGCCGCGCGGGTGGCTGGGAATCGCTTTGAAGTGGCGTGGGTCGGCGACAGCCGGGTGTATCTGTGGCGCGACGGCCAGCTGGCGCAGCTGTCGCAGGATCACAGTTACGTACAGGAACTCATCGGCCAAGGCGCGATTACCCACGAGCAGGCGCGCAGCCATCCGCATCGCAATGTGGTCACGCAGGCGCTAGGCGTGACCGATCCGCAGCAACTCAACGTCGAAACGATGACCGGCGACATCCGGCCCGGCATGCAGCTGCTGCTGTGCAGTGATGGCCTGACCGAGGAAGTCGACGACGGCGGCATCGCCCGCATCCTGGCGCACGACGAATGCAGCGCGCAGGAATGCGTGGATGGGCTCGTCGCCGCGGCGCTGGATGGCGGTGGTTCGGACAATGTGACCGTGGTGTTGGTCCGCCGTCATTGAGTCGCTTCGGCTCCGCAGGATGCGCTGCGCCTTGGCGAACCGGATCATTCGCGACCGAAATGGCTTGTTGCAGGAGCGCACCTGGGCGCGATGGGGCTCCACCGGTAAAAGCCATCGCGCCCAGTTGCGCTCCTGCAGAGTTGCAGCCTTGGTCGTTACAAAGAACTTTTACGCCGGGCTCAAATCCCAGACACATGCCCCTGATTTCGCACGAATCGAGGCAAGCCGCGCGTCGTGCGCGAGGTTGTCTTCATCGCTGACGTGCACACGCGGCCGCGCGGCTGCGTCGCTCGCGATTGTGGCGGATGTGACCGTTACCACGGTCATGTCCTGCGTGGCGCTGGCGAAGCCGATCTCGCCCTGCCCCGCCGTCATCGCCAGATAGGCCCCGGCCAGCAATTGCGCGTCGAGGAGCGCGCCATGCAGCTGACGATGCGAGTTGTCGACACCGAGTCGCTTGCACAGCGCATCCAGTGAATTACGCTGCCCGGGGAAACGCTGGCGCGCCATCGCCAGCGAATCCTCCACTTGCACGCGTTCGCGCATGCGGCCGTAATGCGTGCCGATTCGCGCCAGCTCGGAATCCAGGAAACCAATATCGAAGGCGGCGTTGTGGATGATCACCTCGGCGCCATCGACGAAGGCGAGGAATTCCTCGACCACATCGGCGAATCGGGGCTTGTCGGCGAGGAATTCCACCGTCAAACCGGTGACTTCCTGCGCACCCGGCTCGAACTCGCAGTCCGGATTGAGGTAGCGCTGGAAGGTGCGCCCGGTGGGGCGCCGCTCGACCAGTTCCACGCAGCCGATTTCGACCACGCGGTTACCCTTTTCCCATGACAGGCCGGTGGTTTCGGTATCAAGCACGATTTGACGCATGGGTTTCCTTGGTTGGTGGTTCGTGCTGGTCGTTGGTGGAGAGGATTGTCACCAACCATCAACCGCCCACTGCCAACCCGTCCTTGATCATCATCGCCTGCTCGCGCGCCAGTTCATCGACCCGGTCGTTGTCCGGATCACCGGAATGGCCCTTCACCCAGCGCCACTCGATTCGATGCCGTTGCGTCGCCGCCTGCAGCCGTTCCCACAGGTCCTGGTTCTTGACCGCTGCACCGCCGGAGGTTTTCCATTTGCGCTTGATCCAGTTAGGCAGCCACTCGCCGATCCCCTGCTGCACGTAACGCGAATCGGTGTGCAGTGTGATCACGCAGGGTTCGCTGAGCACTTCCAGCGCGGCGATCGCAGCCATCAACTCCATCCGATTGTTGGTGGTCAGGGTCTCACCGCCGGCGATTTCGCGTTCCTTGGTTCCGTAACGCAGCAGCGCTGCCCAGCCGCCGGGACCCGGGTTGCCGAGACAGGCGCCGTCGGTATGGATTTCGATCTGCTTCATTGCAGCCTGTTCATTCCAGTCTGTTTCATTGCAGTCTGTTTCATTGCGGCCCTGGTCACGTTGCCGAGACGCCTGGCGTCCAGCGCACGGCACGTTGACGGATGGGCGTGAGGGGGATGACGCGTTTTTCGGCACGCAGCAGGTAGGCCGCGCGCACGCCTGCGCCGATCTGCAAGTCAGGGGCTGGCGCAACCCGCCAGCGTGGCCCGATGCCCTGCGAGACCGGCTCCGGCTGCAATCCGTGCGTGCGCAGGCGGCGGCGCCACGTGATCGGTTCGATCACCTGCACGCCACTGCCAAACCAGTGCCGGCGATAGGGCGACAGCGGATTCAGGGCGAACACCCACAGTCGCCCGCCCGGAAGCAGCACGCGGGCGCATTCCTCCAGCAATTCCGGCCACGCCAACCCGTCCTCGATGACATGCTGCAGGATCACTGTCCCTACCGCCTCGCTGGCCAACGGCAGCGCCGTGCCACAGCGCAGAACGCCGCTGAAGCCTTGTCCGCGGGTGCGGAGTGTTACTCCCGCATTGGGCGCGGCCAAGCCCTGGGATTCAGGAGCAACCCACAGCCACGGCGGCCCAGGGCGTTCAGCAAAGGCTTTAAGCAGCGTCGGCCCCTCACTTTCAAGCACCGCCTGGCCTGCCACCCCGGCAAACCATGACGGCGGTCGTTGACGGCTGGTGGAAAGGACGGGCATGGTCGGGATTCTAAGGGTCATGCCCCCCGCAGACCGAGACTTGATGATGCGATTGCTTGCGGTGCCGGCGTTCAGCGACAACTACATCTGGATCCTGGTCGACAACGACAGGCAGGCGTTGATCGTCGATCCCGGGCAGGCCGGACCGGTGCTCCACGCTCTCGGCGATGCCCTGACGCCGGTAGGCATCCTGCTCACCCATCATCATGATGATCACATCGGCGGCGTGCCGGACCTGCTGGAGCGCTGGCCGGGGTTGCCGGTGATCGCACCACTCGACGCGTGCATCACCACTGCCACGCAGCGTGTCAGCGATGGCGACGCAGTCGGCGTGTGCGGTTGGACGTTCGACGTGCTCGAAATTCCGGGCCACACCCGCAGCCACGTCGCCTTCCTTGGCCATGGCTATCTGTTCTGCGGCGATACCCTGTTCAGCCTCGGCTGCGGGCGCCTGTTTGAAGGTACGCCGATGCAGATGCTGACTTCACTGGACAAGCTCGCGGTATTGCCGGACGACACTCGGGTGTGCTGCGGCCACGAGTACACCGCCGCCAATGCCGCGTTCGCGACCACGGTGGACCCCGACAACGCCGCGTTGCGGGATCGACGACAGCAGGCGGTCGCGTTGCGCGCGGCCGGACAACCGACGTTGCCTTCGACGCTGGGCGACGAGCGCGCCACCAACCCCTTCCTGCGCGTGGATTCGCCGGCAGTGCGTGCGGCAATCATCCATCGATTGGGTCGCGAACCCGCGGACCGCATCGAAACCTTCGCCGAACTGCGGCGCTGGAAGGACGGGTTTCGCGCATGAG
>JAYTAY010000205.1:0-1626 GCA_043737255.1 Luteimonas sp. | reverse complement strand
GATGCGAGTGTCTGGTTCTCGCTCTGGATCTTCACGCCTTCCTTGGCCTCGACGGCCTGGTGCAGGCCGTCGCTCCAGCGCCGGCCCGTCATCAGCCGGCCGGTGAACTCGTCGACGATGATGACTTCGTCGTCGCGCACGATGTAATCGACATCGCGCTGGTAGATCGCATGCGCGCGCATGGCGGCATTGAGATGGTGCACGACGTGTATGTTGTGCGCGGCGTACAGGCCATCGTCTTCGTCGGTGAGGACATTTGTGCTGCGCAACAGGGCCTCGACGTGCTCCATGCCGGTTTCGGACAGGTGCACCTGCTTGCCTTTCTCGTCGACCCAGTAATCGCCTTCGCCGTCTTCCTCTTTCTGGCGGCTCAGCTGCGGCACGATGCGGTCGACGGCGTGGTACAGGTCGGGCGATTCATCGGCCGGTCCGGAAATGATCAATGGCGTGCGCGCCTCGTCGATCAGGATCGAATCGACTTCGTCGATGATCGCGTAGTTGAGCCCGCGCTGATGCCGGTCTTCCTTGGCCAGCGCCATGTTGTCGCGCAGGTAGTCGAAACCGAATTCGTTGTTGGTGCCGTAAGTGATGTCGGAGCCGTAGGCGCCCTTCTTGTCCGAATGCGGCATGCCCGGATACACCACTCCGACCGACAGCCCTAGCCACGAATACAGCTTGCCCATCCACGCCGCATCGCGGCGCGCGAGGTAGTCGTTGACGGTGATGACGTGCACGCCCTTGCCGGTCAGCGCGTTGAGATAGACCGGCAGCGTGGCGACCAGCGTCTTACCCTCGCCGGTGCGCATCTCGGCGATCTTGCCCATGTGCAGCACCATGCCGCCGATCAGCTGCACGTCGTAGTGGCGCATGCCGAGGACGCGTTGCGAGGCTTCGCGGCAGACCGCGAAGGCCTCCGGCAACACCTTGTCGAGTGATTGGCCATCGGCAATGCGCTGCTGGAATTCACCGGTCTTGGCCTGCAGATCCGTGTCGGACAGGGCCTTCATTCCGGCTTCGAGTCCATTGATTTTGGTGACGATGCGATCGAACTGGCGAAGCTGGCGATCGTTGCGGCTGCCGAAAACGCGGGTAAGCAAGCTGTTGAGCATGGAGTTGGCCGGACCGAATTTGATTGGATTGGATTGGGAACGCCGCGCATTGATACGGGCGGCGGCCGGGCGAGGCCCGGCAATAAAAAAGGGCGCAGGGCGCCCTTTCTGGCAACGCGTATTGTAGCTGGGGGTGAGGGAATGCGCTTGCAAGCCGCAGGCTTGTGCATCCCCGAACGCCCACGGCGGCTGTGCTGCGCAATGACCTATGGAAGATGCCCGAAGATCTGCAGCAGCGCACCTGGGCGCGATGAGGCGTTTTTGGTAAAGCCCATCGCGCCCAGGTGCGATCCTGCAAAAGCCCACAGCGTTAAAAAAACGCGGGCGCCAAATCCATGTTGAATCGTAGGGCGGGTCTTGACCCGCCATCAGGACGATCGGAACCGGGAGCGGTGGACCGAGGCCCACCCACGGATCAGCCGCGCGTCACCGCGCTGCGATCCTTGAGAAACTTCCGCGGATTGACCACGCGTCCGTTTTCCCATACCTCAAAGTGCACGTGCGCGCCTGTGGAACG
>JAYTAY010000204.1:0-4101 GCA_043737255.1 Luteimonas sp. | reverse complement strand
CGGGCGCAGCCCATTTCTAAACTCACAAGTACGGCTAGTGGCACTTGACAGCTATGTTGCAACCCCTGCTGCACTGCGCCATGCTCAGCACTCTCGTGGATTAGAGTGTTTGCTTCATGGCCCACCGCGTCATCAAGAAATATCCAAACCGTCGTCTCTACGACACTGAAATCTCCAGCTACATCACGATCGAGGATGTGCGGCAGCTGATCGTGGATGGTGAGGAGTTCGAGGTACGCGACGCCAAGAGTGGCGAGGACCTCACCCGGCAGGTGCTGCTGCAGATCATCGCCGAGCACGAGCAGGACGGCGAACCGATGCTGTCCACCCAGTTGCTCAGCCAGATCATCCGTTTCTACGGCGACTCGCTGCAAGGCTTCATGGGCAGCTACCTGGAGCGCTCGATGCAGACGTTCCTGGAGCAGCAAAACCAGTTTCGCCAGCAGATGGGCGGTGTGCTCGGCCAGACGCCGTGGACCATGATGAACCAGCTGACCGAACGAAATCTGGCGCTGTGGAAGGAGTTCCAGACCACCATCACCAGCGGCGCAGGCCGACCGGCCGAGCACAGACAGGCCGAGAGCGAAACCGCCAAACCGCGCGGCCGCTGATCGGGTCTTGTCGCCACACCGTGCATTCCCATCACCATCCGCGTCCCGCACGCGGATTTTTTATGGAAGTTGACCTGCAATGACTAAACGCGTGGCCGTCGTGACCGGCGGCATTGGCGGTCTGGGGACCGAAATCTGCATCTCGCTGGCCCGCGCCGGTCGCACCGTCATCGCCGCCGACCTGGGCGCCGGCGAAGACCGCATCGCCGCATTCAAACGGCAGATCAATGAATACGACGTCCATTTCGAGGCCACCAACGTGGCAGATTTCGATGCGTGCGGTGCCTTGGTGCAGAAGGTCGTAAATGACCACGGATCACTCGACATACTGGTGAATGCCGCCGGCATCACCCGCGACGGTACGTTGCGCAAGATGGATCGCGTGCAATGGGACGCGGTGCTCAACGTCAATCTGGATGGCGTCTTCAACATGTGCCGTCATGCCGTGGAAGGCATGGTCGATCGCGGCTTCGGGCGCGTGGTCAACATCAGCTCGGTCAATGGCCAGACCGGTCAGTTCGGGCAGACCAACTATTCGGCTGCGAAGGCCGGCATGCACGGTTTCACGATGGCGCTGGCGCGGGAAGTGGCGCGCAAGGGCGTGACGGTGAATTCGGTGTCGCCGGGTTACTGCGAAACAGCGTTGGTGATGGCGGTGCCGGAAGATATCCGCGCGAAGATCATCGAGAACGTGCCGGTGGGTCGCTTGGGCAAACCAAGCGAGATCGCACGTACTGTCGAATTTCTGACGGCTGAAGATGCAGGCTTCATCACCGGCGCGAATATCCCCGTCAATGGCGGGTTGTTCATGAGCTTTTGAGCGCGGCGGGAGCCTCGGCCCATCCTCCGTACTCTGAGCAGTCTTTGCAGGAGCGCCGCATGGGCACGATCAGGCATTACCGATAAAGCCTCATCGCGCCCATGGGGCGCTCTTACAAAACAGAACGGGCCTTTCGGCCCGCTCCTTGTTTCGATGATTGATTGGGCAGACTCAGAACGACCCCGTTGTCGCTCCCGCACCCTGCGGACAAAACCTCTTGTAGTACTCCATCGCCTTCGGCATCAGCGCCTGCAAATTCTGGATGCGGGTTTCCGGATTGGGATGCGTCGATGCGAATTCGGGTGGTGACTGTCCGCCACCCATCTGGCCCATCCGTTGCCACAGCGGAATCGATTCCTGCGGATTGAAACAAGCCGCGGCCGCCAGCATGAGGCCGACTTCGTCTGCCTGCGTTTCATGCTTGCGTGCATACGGCAGCTGCGCGCCGTAGCCGTAAACGGCCATCACCATCTGCTGGGTTTGCGGATCCATGCCGCTCGCCGCACCTGCCACTTGGCCCAGTTGCGCGAGGCGCTGTTGCGCCATGCGCTGCGCGCCGTGGCGCAGCAGGGCATGTGCGATTTCGTGACCCATCACGATGCCCATCCCGTCGGCGTTTTGCGCGACCGGCACCAGACCGGTGTAAACCGCCATCTTGCCGCCCGGCAATGCGAAGGCGTTGGCTTGTTCGGAGTCAATGACGTTGACTTCCCACTCGAATCCGCGTGCGATGTTCTGGGGCGTTTGATTGTTTTCAGCAGCGAGCGACGCTTCCACCGGTTCGACCTTGGCGATGAGACGCTGCGCGATCTCGCGAATTTGCCGTGCAACCTGCGAATTTGGATCAACCGGCCGTTCCTGCGACAGAATTTCCTGGTAGGCCTGCAAGCCGAGCGCTTCCTCTTCCTCCAACGACAGGTTCTTGTCGATCACGACTTTCTGTCCAGTAATCGGATCGACCGACTGGTTGGAAAACCAGTAGTACGCAGCGTAGCCGGCGAACAGCAGCAGGATCCACCAACGCACGCCACCAAAACCAAAACCACGGCGGCGCGTACCGCCCTGTCCCGCCTGATTACCCAATGGATCTTGCCTCATCGCCCTTCTCCCTCGTCTGAGGATCCGCAGATCCGGAATGCCAGCACTTCACACCTAAATTTCCCGCACGACCCGAAAACCTGTGCGCGCATTGGTGACATCGAGTCCAGCTGACATGCGCCAGGCAGCCCGCGTCTGCGCGGGTGAGCTGGCCCACGAGCCGCCACGGATCACCCGCGTCCTGCATCCCGGGTTGATCCATGCGCCGCCATCCGCCGGCGCACGCCGATAGCCGACATGCCAGCAGTCGCCGGTCCATTCGCTGACATTGCCTTCCAAGTCGTGAAGATCATATGCATTGGCCGAAAACTGAGCGACCTTGGCCGGCCCCCAGTAGCCGTCGCGATACGGCGTGAACGCATTGCTCCACTCGCGGCCAGACGGTGAACGATCGCCCGCGCCGGTGAAATTGCCGCCACGGGTTCGCGGCAAGCCCTCGCCCCACGGGAAACGGCCTTCCTTGCCAGCGCGCAAGGCGTACTCGAATTCGGCTTCGTGCGGCAGCCGATAGCGCTGGCCGGTCTGCTCCGACAACCAGTGGGCATAGGCCTCGGCATCGCGCGCGTCGATGTGCAACACCGGCAGGTCGTCCGCCGCGGGGCTGCCGGCGTAATCGCTGCTCCAATCGACGCCGCTGCGGCGCACGAAGTTGCCGCTGCGCTCGTCGTAAACGGTGGAAAACCCACGCCGCTCCGCGCGCGCGCGATGCCGCGTCGCCATCATGAAGCGCCGGAACTGCCCCACCGTGACTTCGGTCCGCGACATCGCGAAACCGCGATCGAAACGGACGTAGTGCTGCGGTTTCTCCGCCTTGCCGGCGTCGGAATCGGTGTCCTTGGCGCCCATGCGGAAACCGCCGTGCGGCACCACCACCATCTCCGGCCCGCGCGTGGCGGATTTCAGCGCATCGGTGAACACCTGGCCCGGGCGGAACCAGCCGTAATGCGATGCGAGGTCGATCCGTTGCCTGAGGTCGGAGGCGGCGGCATTGCCGGTCGGCGCAATCCGCAGGATCTCGGCAAGATTGCGCCGTGCAAGTTCGAGGCCGCGGCGCTCGCCCAGCGCGGCAAGGCTTTCATCGTGCAGTTGCCGGATCTGCATCAGCCGGATAGCTTCGATGCGGAGCCCGGCATCGACGACGGCGCCTGTTCCTGGGCGCACCTTGGCAGCGGCCTGCAACCAGCGCGCCGCGCTGTCGAAATCGCGCTGTTCCGCAGCCACTTCGGCACGCCGGATCAATGCGCTCTCCACCGATGCCACGCCTTGCAACGCGCGTGACTGATCGGGCCGCAGGCGCAACACCTCACGGAATTTGGCCAGAGCGCCGCTTTTTCCAGCGCCATTTTCGCCGAAGCTTCCTGCTGCAACATCGCGCTCGCCCGCGTCGTTCAACAACACGATCCGGTCCAGCTGGTCGACTCGCGACAGGTAGTCGATCACGTCCGCATCCGCCGCACGCACCGTGCGCGCAACCGCAGCGATCTCGTGCGCGTGGGTCATGGCAAACGGATCTTCTTCCGATTGCAGCAAAGCCTCGTCGCCAGCCACCAGCAATGCGGCGAGAGCACGATC
>JAYTAY010000203.1:0-4105 GCA_043737255.1 Luteimonas sp. | reverse complement strand
GCGCCGATTGAAGCCATGCCCAGACCGGCTCGTCGCCGCAAACGGGCTCGTGGTGGCTGTTGGTAACTTTAAAACCCAATTGCGAATAGAACGCGGCGGCACGCGGCACGCTTGACACATGCAGGATCGCCACGACGTTGCGCAGCGCCAACGCGCTAGGGTTTCGTTGTCGGCTCGGAAACCTTGGTGACCACCTCGGCCGTGGCCTCCAGCTTGCCGGCGAGCGCGATGTCGGCAATCGACACGATCCCCGCAAGCTTGCCCTCGGCATCGACGACCGGCACGCGGCGAACCATTTCCGCCTCCATCAGGCACACGCAATCCTTGAGGCTGGTCTCGGTGGTGACGGACTTGCACGGCGTGCTCATCGCATCGCCTGCGGTCGCGGTGCTGGCATCGCGCCCCTCGGCGACGATGCGGATGGCAATGTCGCGATCGGTCACCACGCCCACCGGCTTCTTGCTGTCCATCGAATCGACCACCGGGATTTGCCCGCAATCGTGGTCGACCATCATCTTGGCAACATCACGCAGCGGTGTTTCGCGTGTGCAGCAGCAAGGGTGTGCGGTCATGACTGATTTGACGTCCATCTGTTCGCTCCAGTGAATGGGTGTGGCGGCGGCGCCTTGCGGCGATCTGGTGAGGCCGACACCCTGCCCCACCCGCGGTCGCCGTCGCGTGAACCGCTTGAGCCGCATGAACCATCCATGTCTTTCGTCATGCGTCCACTCAGGGTGCATCGGGTACGCTCGGCGTCCCGCTGGTCACCTTGGAAACCGCATGAAACACCCGCTCGCCCTGGCGCTGGCCGCCATCCTCGGCGCCGCCGCGCCAGCCCATGCCCAGACAGCCCCTGCTTCTGCCGAAAACCCTGCTTCTACCAAGAACAACCCCGGAACTGCCGACGTGTCAACGCAAGCCAATCCCCTTTACGTGCAAAGCACGCTGCCGCTGCAATTCCCGGTGTTCGACAAGATCAAGGACAGCGACTTCGCGCCGGCCTTCGATCGCGGCATGGCCGAGGAACTCGAGCAAGTCGAGGCCATCGCCAACAACCCGGACGAACCCACCTTCGACAACACCATCCTGGCGCTGGAAAAATCGGGCCAATTGCTGGGTCGCGCGCGGACCATCTTCGGCAACCTCGATGGCACCGACACCAATGACATGCGCAAGAAGATCGACGCTGACTATTCGTCCAGATTCGCCGCCCACGGCGATGCCATCCGGCTGAACCCGAAGCTGTTCGCGCGCATCAAGAAGCTTTACGACGCGCGTGCCGGCCTGGGCCTCGATGCGGTCGGCCTGCGCCTGGTCGAGCGCTATCACACCGATTTCGTGCGCGCAGGCGCCAACCTGTCGGCTGCGGACAAGACCCGGCTCAAAACGATCAACGGCGAACTGGCCACGCTTGGCACCAAGTTCAGCCAGAACGTGCTGGAAGAAGTGAACGCGTCGGCGGTCGTCGTCGACTCAAGGGATGAACTTGCCGGCTTGTCCGACGAGCAGATCGCCGCCGCGGCCGAAGCCGCCAAAGCGCGCAAGCTGGAAGGCAAGTACGTCATCGCACTGCTCAACACGACCGGCCAGCCGGCCAACACGCAGCTCGACAATCGCGCGCTGCGCGAGAAGTTGCACAAGGCATCGGTTGCACGCGGCAGCCACAGCGGCAAGTTCGACAACACCGCCATCGTGTCCACGGTCCTGAAGTTGCGGGCCGAGAAAGCAAAGATGCTGGGCTATCCCACCCACGCTGCCTATGTGCTCGCGGATGAAACCGCCAAGACACCGCAAGCCGTCAACCAGATGCTGGGACAGCTGGCGCCGGCCGCCGTCGCCAACGCCAAACGCGAAGCCGTCGACCTGCAGGCGATGATCGATCGCGAGCAGAAGGCCAAGGGGCAGCCGACCTTCCAGCTGCAACCGTGGGACTGGGCCTACTACGCGGAGAAAGTGCGGCAGGACAAGTACAACTTCGACGAGTCGCAGTTGAAGCCCTATCTGGAAATGAAGAACGTGCTGGAAAACGGCGTGTTCTACGCCGCCACGCAGTTGTACGGCATCACGTTCAAGGAACGCACCGACCTGCCCAAGTACCACCCCGATACCAGCACTTACGATGTGTTCGATGCCGACGGCAAGCAGCTCGCAATCTTCATCGCCGACATGTACGCGCGCGAGTCCAAGCGCGGCGGCGCGTGGATGAACATGTACGTCGGGCAGTCGGAACTGCTGGGGCAGACGCCGGTGATCGCCAACCATCTCAACATTCCAAAGCCATCGGCGGGCAAGCCGACGCTGATGACGTGGGATGAAGTGACGACGATGTTCCACGAGTTCGGCCATGCGCTGCACGGCATCTTCTCGGATGTCAAATATCCGTATTACACGATGAACGTGCCGCGCGATTTTGTCGAGTTCCCGTCGCAGGTCAACGAGATGTGGGCGGACTGGCCGTCTGTGCTGGCCAACTACGCCAAGCATTATCAGACCGGCGAACCGATGCCCAAGGCATTGCTGGACAAGGTGCTGGCGGCGTCGAAGTTCAACCAGGGCTTCACCACCACCGAGTATCTCGGTGCGGCCATGCTGGACCAGCGCTGGCATCAGATTCCGGCCGACCAGATTCCTGACGCGTCCGGCGTGATGGCGTTCGAGGCCGCTGCGTTGAAGCAGAACGGCACCGATTACGCGCCGGTGCCGCCGCGTTACCGCACGCCGTACTTCAGCCACATCATGGGCGGCTATTCAGCCGGGTATTACGCCTATATCTGGTCGGAAATCCTCGACGCGAATACTACCGAATGGATCAAGCAACATGGCGGCCTGACCCGCGCCAACGGCGACCGCTTCCGGCAGACGCTGCTCTCGCAAGGCGGCAACAAGGATGCCTCGCAGCTGTTCCGCGATTTCGCCGGCAAGGATCCGGACATCAAGCCGTTGCTGGTGAAACGCGGCCTGGTGGCGGAGGTCAGCGATGGCGCGCCGCCTGCGGCAATGGACGACGCAAAGAACTAGGCGAACGAAGAGAAAACAGAGCCGCCCAGCACATCCTGGGCGGCTTTTTTATGTGCGGAATAGTCGGTTGGATCCAGCTCAACAGGATCACTGATAGCACGCAGGGTGGGCCTTGGCCTACCCTGCGATTCTGATTGCTCTGCAATGAGTGCGATGGCCGGGATAATTCCAGCAGTCTTGTCCGCAATTCTCATGCCGGCACTTGCAACGCCGTGAAGGAGGTCGAGCCAGACTTACTCCTGTCAATCACCACAGCCGGACGCGCCAGTATTAAGATCGCCTCAACGGGGGCAGGCACAGGAATTCACTTGCAAGCATCGGATGCTTCCAACCCATTACCAACCGACAGGTCTTCGCCTGGGTCTTCGCATGCACGCGAGCCGTCGCCCCACGCCCCGTTTGGCCTCTCGACGTGGGTCTGGAGTCTGGTCGCACTGGCTCTGGGGGTCGCGTTGTCGTATTGGATCGCGACCCTGCAGCAGCGCCGGGCCGAGGATGAGCACCGGCGTGTGCTGGCGCAGATCGCCGAGAACGGCTACTTCGCGCTGGCTGACCAACTGCATGCCTGCGAACAGTTGGTGCGTGCCGTGCAGACGCTGTTCCTCACTACCGGCGAGGTTGATGCCGACAAATTCGCGAACGCCTACGAAAACATGAAACCACGGGAGGCCTTTCCCAGCCTGCAGGCCATGGTCTACGCGCGTCGCGAATTGCGTACCGATGGTGAACACTTCATCACCGTCATGGCGGCCCCCCAAACTGGAAACGAGCGCGTGTTAGGGCTCGACGTCAACCGCCAAGCGCCAAACCTTGCTGCCGTGTTGCGCTCGCGCGACGACGACCAGCCCGCCCTGTCGGGACCGTTTCGACTCATACAGGCGCGTCCGCAGGACAAGGTTGACGGCATCACGCTACGCCTGCCGGTCTACAGCGCCGGTATGCCGCCACGAAGCGTGGCCGAGCGACGCGAACGCATGCGCGGGTCGCTGGCGATTTCCTTCCGCATCAGCAGCCTGATCGAGAGCGCGCTGCCGCAAGAGGCACGATCGACGCTGCAGGTCGAAGTCAGCGATATCACCGGCGGCGC